>NZ_JAOBZT010000008.1:0-88550 GCF_029839005.1 Stenotrophomonas sp. GD03958
TCGTAGTCGAGATTGGAGGCCAGCCAGCGTTCGGCCTGGGCGCGGTCCACGCCCTTGCGCCAGGCATAGTCGGTGACCTGTTCGCGGCTGAGCCGTCCGACAACGAAGTACTGGCTCTGCGGATGGCTGAAGTAGTAGCCGGAGACAGCGGCCGTGGGCAACATCGCGAAGCTCTCGGTCAGTTCCATGCCAGCGTTCTTCTCAGCCTGCAGCAGGTCGAACAGGCGGCGCTTCTCGCTGTGCTCGGGGCAGGCCGGGTAGCCCGGCGCCGGACGGATGCCGCGGTACTGCTCGTCGATCAAGGCTTCGTTGTCCAGCGTCTCGGCGCGGTCGTAGCCCCAGAATTCTGTACGCACGCGCTGGTGCAGGCGCTCGGCCAGTGCCTCGGCGAAGCGGTCGGCGAGGGCCTTCAGCAGGATCGCGTTGTAGTCGTCATGCTCGGCCTCGAAGCGCGCGACGTGGGTGTCGATGCCGATACCGGCAGTGACCGCAAACGCGCCGATCCAGTCCTGCTTTCCGCTGTCGGCCGGTGCAATGAAATCGGCCAGGCAGAAATCCGGGCGTTCGGCTGGCTTGTCCACCTGCTGGCGCAGGAAGTGCAGGGTGGTTTCGCCCTGTGCGTGCTGCACGCGGACATCGTCGCCGATGCTGTTGGCCGGCCACAGGCCGAACACGGCCTTGGCCGTCAGCCACTTCTCGCCGACGATGCGCTCGAGCATCGCACGGGCATCCTTGTACAGCTCGCTGGCCTGGGTGCCGACGATCTCGTCGGTGAGGATCGCCGGGAACTTGCCGGCCAGCTCCCAGGCCTGGAAGAACGGCGTCCAGTCGATGTAGTCGACCAGTTCGGCCAGGGGATAGTCGTCGAACACGTGCAGGCCGGGCTGATTCGGTGCCGGTGGCGTGTAACTGTCCCAGCCGCCCTGGAACTTCTGCCCGCGCGCATGTTCCAGCGTGACCAGACGCTTGGCGTCGCCCCGGTTGCGGTGGCGTGCGCGGATTTCGGCATAGTCGGCTTCGTTGGCGGCAACGAAGGCCTCGCGCAGATCACGCGAGATCAGCGACTGCGCCACGCCAACCGCGCGCGACGCATCCTTCACCCACACCGTCGGCGCCTTGTAGTGCGGGTCGATCTTCAGCGCGGTATGCGCACGCGAAGTGGTTGCGCCCCCGATCAGCAGCGGCAGGTCGAAGCCCTGGCGCTCCATCTCGCGGGCGACGTGGCTCATCTCCTCCAGGGACGGGGTGATCAGCCCGGACAGGCCGATCAGGTCTGCGTTGTGCTCGCGGGCAGCATCGAGGATCTTCTGCGCCGGCACCATCACGCCGAGGTCGACCACGTCGAAGTTGTTGCAGGCCAGTACGACGCCGACGATGTTCTTGCCGATGTCATGCACATCGCCCTTCACCGTAGCCATGATGATCTTGCCGTTGCTCTTGGCGGTGTCACCGCTGCGCGCCTTTTCCGCTTCGATGTAGGGCAGCAGGTAGGCCACGGCCTTCTTCATCACGCGCGCGGATTTCACCACCTGTGGCAGGAACATCTTGCCGGCGCCGAACAGGTCGCCGACGATGTTCATGCCGTCCATCAGCGGGCCTTCGATCACATCCAGCGGGCGGCTGGAGGCCTGCCGGGCCAGTTCGGTGTCTTCCTCGACGAAGGCATCCAGGCCGTGTACCAGGGCATGCGCCAAACGCTGTGCCACCGGCTTTTCGCGCCAGGCCAGGTCTTCGGTCTTCGCCGCGCCCTTCTTGCCCTTGTAGCGCTCGGCGATCTCCAGCAGACGCTCGGTGGCATCGCTTCGGCGGTTGAGGATCACGTCTTCGACGCGCTCGCGCAGGTCCGGCTCCAGGTCGTCGTAGATCGGCATCGCGCCGGCGTTGACGATGCCCATGTCCATGCCGGCGGCGATCGCGTGGTACAGGAACACCGAGTGGATGGCCTGGCGTACCGTTTCGTTGCCGCGGAAGGAGAACGAGACGTTGGAGACGCCGCCGGAGACGTGGCAGTGCGGCAGGGTCTGCTTGATGATGCGGGTGGCTTCGATGAAGTCCACTGCATAGTTGTCGTGCTCTTCGATGCCCGTAGCGACGGCGAAGATGTTCGGGTCGAAGATGATGTCCTGCGGCGGGAAACCGATCTCGTCGACCAGGATGCGGTAGGCACGGGTACAGATTTCGACCTTGCGCGCGCAGGTGTCGGCCTGCCCGTTTTCGTCGAACGCCATCACCACCGCAGCAGCACCGTAGCGCAGCACCTTGCGCGCGTGCTCGCGGAACAGCGCCTCGCCTTCCTTCAGCGAAATCGAGTTGACCACGCTCTTGCCCTGCAGGCATTTCAGGCCGGCCTCGATCACGCTCCACTTGGAGGAGTCGACCATCACCGGGATGCGCGCGATGTCCGGCTCGGACATGATCAGGTTCAGGTAGCGGGTCATCGCCGCTTCCGAGTCGATCAGGCCCTCGTCCATGTTCACATCGAGGATCTGCGCACCGCTGGCCACCTGCTGGCGGGCCACGTCCACCGCTTCTTCGTAGCGGCCTTCCTTGATGAGCTTGCGGAACTGCGCACTGCCGGTGACGTTGGTGCGTTCGCCGACGTTGATGAACAGCAGGTCCGGGGTAATGACCAGCGGTTCCAGGCCGGACAGGCGGGTGAGGGGCGTGCTGCTCATGCGGCGTGCTGCTCCCGTGCGCCCGGCAGGGCACGCGGTGCCAGCCCGGCCACGGCCTGGGCGATCGCGCGGATATGGTCGGGGGTGGAACCACAGCAGCCACCGACCAGGTTCAACAGGCCATCCTCGGCGAAGCCCCGCAGGGTGGTGGCCATCTCTTCAGGGGTTTCGTCGTACTCGCCGAACGCGTTGGGCAGGCCGGCGTTGGGGTGGGCGCTGACGTAACAGTCGGCGACCTGCGAGAGGGTTTCCACATGCGGGCGCATCGCATTGGCGCCCAGCGCGCAGTTCAGGCCGATCGACAGCGGTCGCGCATGCGCCAGCGAGGCGTGGAAGGCTTCGGCAGTCTGTCCGGACAAGGTGCGCCCCGACGCGTCGGTGATGGTGCCGGAGATCATCACCGGCAACCGCGCGCCACGTGCATCAAAGGCCTCTTCCAGCGCATACAGCGCGGCCTTGGCATTGAGCGTATCGAAGATGGTCTCGACCATGAGCGTGTCGGCGCCGCCGTCGATCAGGCCTTCGATGGCTTCGCGATAGGTGTCGCGAAGCTCGTCGAAGCTGGTGTTGCGGAAGCCCGGATCGTTCACGTCGGGACTGATCGAGGCGGTGCGGCTGGTCGGGCCGATCACCCCGATCACGAAGCGCGGCTTGCCGGGCGTGGTCGCTTCCGCCGCGTCACAGCAGGCGCGCGCGACGGCCGCACCGGCTTTGTTCAGTTCGTACACCAGGTGCTCGAGGTGGTAGTCAGCTTGGCTGACCGAGGTGGCATTGAAGGTGTTGGTCTCGACCAGATCCGCGCCTGCCTCCAGGTAGGCGGTATGGATGTCGGCGACGATCTGCGGCCGGGTCAGCAGCAGCAGATCGTTGTTGCCCTTCAGATCATGGCCTTCGGGCACGCCGTGGTCACAGCCGGGGCCATGCGCATGGTCGTAGCCACCGGCGAAGCGCTCGCCACGGTAATCGTCTTCCTGCAGGCCATGGCGCTGGATCATCGTGCCCATCGCGCCGTCGATGATCAGGATCCGCTCGCGCAGGGCGTCGAGCAGCGCGTTGGCACGATCGGGATGCAACCAAGGCAGGGCAGGCATGGCGGTCTCGGGCTCAGGGCTTGTTGGCGATCAGCGAAATCACTTCAAAGTGCGGCGGGCGTTTCTCGCGGGTGACCGTCTCCAGGCTGGACACCTGCAGGCCGGCCTTGTCGACGAACCTGCGCAGCTCCTTGTCGCTGAAGCCGAGGTTGACATGGCCATAGGCCTCCACGGCGGCCTTGTGCTCGTGGCGCGCCAGGCTGCACAGCAGCAGCCGGCCACCGGGCCGCAGCACGCGCGCGGCTTCGGTCACCGCCTGCGCCGGCTTGCTGGCGTAGGTCAGCGCGTGCATCAGCACGACCAGATCGAAGCTGGCATCCTTGAACGGCAGTGCATGCATGTCGCCCTCGCGCACTTCCACGTTCGGCAGGCGGCGCAGGCGTTCGCTGGCGGCGGCGACCACGCGCGCGCTGGTGTCGATGCAGATGTAGCGCTTGGCATGTGGGGCTACCAGTTCGGCCAGCACGCCGTCACCGGAAGCGATATCCAGCACGTCGCCGGTCTCCAGCAGCGGCAGCGCGGTACGCGCCAGTGCCTCCCAGGTGCGGCCAGGTGAGTAGTGGCGTTCCATGTCGCCGGCCACGCTGTCGGCCCAGTTCTGGTCCGAGGCGCGGTGCGCCAGCACGGCGGCGACGCGTTCGGCATCCTGGCGCAGCAGCGGGTCATCGCTTCCGTTGCTCAAGGCATGCCACAATGCACGCTGCGCCGGGTCCAGCTGGGCCTCGTCGAAGCGGTAGTACGCCGACACGCCAGCACGGCGGTCGCGGACCAGGCCGGCTTCCTTCAGGCGTGCCAGGTGGGTGGACACGCGCGGCTGCGCCAGCCGGGTGATCGCCGACAGTTCGGCCACGGTCAGTTCCTCCTGCTCCAGCAACGCCAGCAGGCGGACGCGAGTGGCATCGGCGAACACCTTCAGGCGGGTCGACCAGTCTTCCAGATCCATAAACATCTACCTATCGCGATATAGAGATATATTCGCCGAGAGGGCCTGTCGTGGTCAAGTCGGCAGCGTACGGAAGCAGCCGGCCCCCGGTACAATCGAGGCACCTGGGCGCGCCGTATGCGGCCCATAACTTCATGTACCCGGGAGGGTGTTGTGGATTTCAGCTTTACCGAAGAGCAGTTGATGCTGCAGGACGTGGCGCGGCGTATCGCGCAGGAGAAGATCGCCCCGAGCGCGGAGCATCATGACCGTACCGGCGAGTTCCCGCTGGACAACATTCGCCTGTTGGGCGAGAACGGCCTGATGGGCATCGAAGTGCCGACCGAATACGGCGGCGCGGGCATGGACCCGATCGCGTACGTGCTGGCAATGGTGGAGGTCGCCGCCGCCGACGCAGCCCATTCGACGATCATGTCCGTCAACAACTCGCTGTTCTGCAACGGCATCCTCACTCACGGTTCCGAGCAGCAGAAGCAGAAGTACTTGCGTGCCATCGCCGAGGGCGAGGCCATCGGCGCGTTTGCGCTGACCGAGCCGCAGTCCGGCTCCGACGCCACGGCCATGCGCTGCCGCGCGGTGAAGCAGGCAGACGGCACCTTTGT
The DNA here is from genome assembly GCF_029839005.1 of Stenotrophomonas sp. GD03958. Taxonomy (NCBI): domain Bacteria; kingdom Pseudomonadati; phylum Pseudomonadota; class Gammaproteobacteria; order Lysobacterales; family Lysobacteraceae; genus Stenotrophomonas; species Stenotrophomonas sp. GD03958. The sequence continues at coordinate 5,312 of NZ_JAOBZT010000008.1, forward strand.
CATCAATGGCAAGAAGAGCTGGATCACCTCCGGCCCGGTGGCAAAGTACATCGTGCTGTTCGCGATGAGCGAGCCGGACAAGGGCGCACGCGGCATCACCGCCTTCCTCATCGACACCGACAAGGCCGGCTTCGGCCGCGGCAAGACCGAGCCGAAACTGGGCATCCGCGCCTCGGCTACCTGCGAGATCGAGTTCAACGATTACGTGGCGCGGGCCGAAGACGTGCTGGGCCAGGAAGGCGAGGGCTTCAAGATCGCCATGAGCGTGCTCGATGCCGGCCGCATCGGCATCGCTTCGCAGGCCATCGGCATCGCCCGTGCCGCCTATGAAGCGACTCTGGAATACGTGAAGGAGCGCAAGGCGTTCGGCGCGGCCATCGGCACTTTCCAGATGACCCAGGCCAAGATTGCCGACATGAAGTGCAAGCTGGACGCAGCGCTGCTGCTGACCCTGCGCGCGGCGTGGGTGAAGGGCCAGGGCAAGCGCTTCAGCAATGAGGCTGCCATTGCCAAGCTGACCGCCTCTGAGGCGGCGATGTGGATTACCCACCAGGCGGTGCAGATCCACGGCGGCATGGGGTATTCCAAGGAAATGCCGCTGGAGCGCTACTTCCGTGATGCCAAGATCACCGAGATCTACGAAGGTACTTCGGAGATCCAGCGCCTGGTGATCGCCCGCAACGAGACCGGGCTGCGCTGATGGACACGACGGGGCGGCGATTGCCGCCCCGTTTCCTCTGCGCTGTCAACGTGGCAACCGGCAAACGATATCCTTTCCATTCCATTCACAGACGATCTGAAGGGATTCCCGTGGCATTCCCGGATGCATGGTCACGCCGTAGAGCCGGGCGGAGTCAACCCATCGTTCGAGCTCGCCGGCATCGTCAAAGCGATAGTTGCCGATGAAGCTCCGGGCCATCTCTGGATCGGTTGCCGCACCATCCGGAATCTTGTTGCCCTTGGCGTCACGGCTTTCACCTTGCACATAGCGGGCTTGATCAACCGCAGAAGGCGTGATGACCAGCGTGGTTTTTGAACCATCGCGCCATGTGATCCGATAGATGGCGCTGTCAATGCCGACGGTCTTGCTGACGAAGCTCAGGCCGATCGAGGAAAGGAATGTTGCCATGCCGTTCCAGGCGGCCGACGATGTTGTCGCCCCCGTGAAGGCCTTGCCGATGTCACCTTCCAGCCTTGATCGCTCAGTGGCCATCTGAACGACATCGTAGGCGTTGAGGTTCTTGTGCTCTTCCGGGAAGCTTATGCCGTTGGCGTATTGCGGGTCATCAGGATGAACCTCGTACTGGACTCCTCTTCCGGCCCGCTGCCGCGGCGCGAACTGTACGGTTGGCACGTTGTTGTCGAGCATGCCCATGATCCGATTGAAGGATGCGTTGATTGGCCCCGGAATCTGCGCCCTTGTTGCGCGATAGCGCCGTAGCTCGCGATCGTATTCCACATCGAAACCATGGATCCGGCGCTGCTGGAAGTCGGCGACGATGGTCGGCCCCGTACCCGAGGAAAGCGCCAATGCGCGCGGGTCACGACAGTTGTCGCAGACGAGGACGCCTGCCGCGTGGCTGTCCTGGATGCTGCTGGCCGCGAAGAGCGCGCCAAACAGCAGGGCAGGGCAGCTGAAGAATCGTAGTGGTGCTCTTTCCATGATCAGTCTCCTGGAGGGCTTCGGATCGATTGCCGTGGAGGCATCTGGATAGCAACGATCCGGGCGTGCCGCACTTCTGCGCGCCCAGGAATCCAAAGCGGGGGCCTTATGCGAAACCGGTAGACGCCTTGAGCGCCTCGTTGTCGGCGCAGCAGTGGAAGGGACTTTTCAGTACAGGCCGTATGCGACCGGTCTCCGGGCAGGCGACATGCCAACGATCCATTGGCATTCCCGCTCCTTGGTCGCAGAATGCTCCACCGTTCATGGACGCCACCACATGCTCATCTATCGAGGCGCAGGGCTGCTGACCCTGCTCACACCGATCGCTGCCGTGCTGCTCATCCTCATCCTGTTCCCGGATCCAGCGGTGGGTCGCGGCAATACTTCACTCGGCCAGGTCCTGCTGGCGTTCGGCCTTGGCTCGGCAATCAACACGGTGCTGGGTTTCGTGCTCAATCGAAAGCCGCGTGCACCTGGGCAGCATGCTCCGCATCACTTTTTCTTCCTGCCGATGCAATGGCCTGCGCTGGCGATTGTGGCGGCATGCGTGGTGATCGCAGTGTTGCGCTGAGACGTTGCCCGGACAGCGCCCACCAAGGTTGGCGACTACCGGGTATGCCGTTGCCCCGGTAGATGCCAACCTGGGGCGGCATGGATCCAGAAGCGGCAACAAAAAAGGCCCCGGATCGCTCCGGGGCCTTTCTCGTTTCAGCGCACCGCCGGATCAACGATCCGGACGGTGTGCTGCATCCGCGTCGCGCTGGCGCTCCATGAACTCCTTGGACGGTTCATCCAGCTTGTCGCCCAGCATGCGGCGCACGACCACGAAGAACACCGGGATCATCAACAGGCCGAGCAGGGTGGCGAACAGCATGCCGCCGATCACGCCGGTACCGATGGCATGGCGGGAGTTGGCGCCTGCGCCGGTGGAGATCGCCATCGGGATCACGCCCATGATGAACGCGAACGAGGTCATCAGGATCGGGCGGAAACGCAGGCGCGCCGCTTCGATGGTGGCATCACGCAGGTTCTTGCCTGCTGCGCGCTGCTCCACCGCGAACTCCACGATCAGGATGGCGTTCTTCGCCGCCAGGCCGATCACGGTGATCAGGCCGATCTTGAAGAACAGATCGTTGGGCAGGCCGCGCAGCATCGACAGGCCGAGGGCACCCAGCACGCCCAGCGGCACCACCAACAGCACCGCCACCGGGATCGACCAGCTTTCATACAGGGCGGCCAGGCACAGGAACACCACCACGATCGACAGTACCAGCAGCAGGGTCGCCGCGTTGCCGGCCAGGATTTCCTGGTAGGACATGCCGGACCAGTCGTAGCCGAAGCCGGCCGGGAGGTCGTCGTTGACGATGCTCTCCATGGTCTGCATCGCTTCGCCCGAGCTGGTGCCCGGGGCCTGCGAGCCGACGATGTTGATCGCCGAATAGCCGTTGTAGCGGCTCAGCGACGGCGGTGCCGACACCCATTCGGACTTGACCACCGTGTTCAACGGGATCATCGCGTTGGTGCCATCGGCGTTCTGGGTCAGGCTGGACGGGCTGTAGAAGCTCTTCAGCGATTCCTGGCCAGTGCGGTACGGACCATCGGCCTGCATGGTCACGCGCTTGATGCGGCCTTCGTAGAAGAAGTCGTTGACGTACACCGGGGCCAGCATCAGCTGGATGGTGCTGTACACGTCCGACACTGACATGCCCATCGACTGTGCCTGCACACGGTCCACGTGCAGCTGCAGCTGAGGGGCGTTCTCCAGCCCGTTCGGACGCACGCCAACGAGTGCTTCAGGCTTCTGCGCGGCCTGGCCCAGCAGGATGTTGCGCGCCTGTGTCAACTGTTCGTAGCCGGCACCACTGCGGTCCTGCAGCCACATGTCAAAGCCACCGAACTGGCCCAGGCCCTGCACGGTGGGCAGGTTGACCACGAAGATCTGCGCTTCCTTGATGCCGTAGAACGCGCCGTTCATGTTCTGGATGAACTCGGGCGCGGTGAACTTGCGTTCCTCCCACGGCTTCAGGCGGATGAAGCCCATGCCCACGTTCTCGCCGGAACCGACGAAGCTGAAGCCGGCCACCTGCAGCATGCCTTCATAGCCATCCTGCTTTTCCAGGATGCCACGCATCTGCGCGAACACTTCGTTGGTCCGGCCCTTGGTCGAGCCCGGCGGCAGCTGCACGATCGCCAGCGCATAGCCCTGGTCTTCTTCTGGCAGGAAGCTGCCCGGCATGCGGGTGAACAGGAATCCACACAGCGCGGTGAGCACCACGAACAGGATCATCCAGCGCGGCGCATGGCGCACCGCAGAGGTGATGTGGCCCACATAGGTGTGGCTGATCTTGTCGTAGTACTTGTTGAAGGTGCGGTAGACGATGTTCGGGTTGTCGTGGTGCGTCGGCTTGAGGAAGGTCGCGCACAGCGCCGGCGTGAAGCCCAGGGCCAGGAACGCCGAGAATGCCATCGAGATGGCGATGGTCAGCGCGAACTGCTTGTAGATCTCACCGGCGGCACCGCCCTGCAGGGCGGAGGGGATGAACACCGCGGCCAGCACGACGGTGATCGCCACCACCGCACCGGTGATCTGGGTCATCGCTTTCTGCGTGGCCGGCTTGGGCGCCAGGCCCTCCTCGGTCATGATGCGTTCGACGTTCTCGATCACCACGATCGCGTCGTCGACCACGATGCCGATCGCCAGCACCATCGCAAACAGCGTCAGCTGGTTGATCGTGAAGCCGATCATCCACATGCCCAGGAAGGTACCGAGCAGGGCGACCGGGATCACCAGGGTCGGGATCAGGGTGGCGCGGAAGTTCTGCAGGAAGATCAGCATCACCAGGAACACCAGCAAGACCGCTTCAAACAGAGTCTTGACCACTTCCTGGATCGAGATCTTGACGAAGGTGGTGCTGTCGTACGGCGAGAACCAGGTCACCCCGGACGGGAAGCTGGGCTGCAGCTCGTCCATCTTGGCGCGCACCGCTTCGGCCACGTTCAGGGCATTGGCGCCCGGCAGAAGCTGGATGGCGAAGGCGCCGGTCGGCTTGCCGTTGTACTGGGTGTCGAAGCCGTAGTTGTTGGCACCGAAGGCGACGCGGGCGATGTCCTTCAGCAGCACGCGCGAACCGTCAGCGTTGGCGCGCAGGATGATGTTCTCGAATTCCTGCGGCGAGCTGAAGCGGCCTTCGGCCGAGACCGTGGCGGTGAAGTGCTGGCCTTCCGGCGACGGGTCCGAACCCAGCGCACCGGCGGCGAACTGCACGTTCTGCGCACGTACCGCGGCCAGTACCTGGCTGGCCGACAGGCCATAGCCCTGCATCTTCTCCGGGTTCAGCCAGATGTTCATGGCGTACTCGGAACCGAACTGCTGGGTGCTGCCGACGCCGGGGATGCGCGAGACCTGGTCGAGCACGCGCGAACCGACGATGTCGTTCAGGGCGTCACGGTTGATGGTCGGGGTATCGGACTGCAGCGCCACCACCATCAGGAAGCCGGCGTTGGCCTTGGCCACCACCACGCCCTGCTGGGTCACTTCCGAGGGCAGGCGTGGCGTGGCCAGCGAGACCTTGTTCTGCACCTGCACCTGGGCGATGTCCGGATCGGTACCGGTCTCGAAGGTCAGGGTGATCTGCGCACGGCCGTTGGACGCGGACGAGGAACTGAAGTACAGCAGGTGATCGATACCGGTCAGCTGCTGCTCGATCACCTGGGTGACCGATTTTTCCGTGGTGTCGGCACTGGCACCCGGGTAGGTCGCCGAGACGGTGACCTGCGGCGGGGCGATGTTGGGATAGGACTCCACGCCCAGGTTGAGGATCGCGATCACGCCGCTGAGCGAGATCAGGATCGCAACCACCCAGGCGAAGACTGGATGTTCGATGAAAAATTTAGGCATGACGGAAGGTTCCCGTTACTGCTTGTTCGAATCGGTGGCGGCCGGCTTGGCCGTATCGGCCTGCTCGGGCTTGGCAGCGTCGGCCGGTGCCTTGCCTGCGGCCGGTGCCGCGCCCGCCGGAGCGGCGCCGCCTGCGGCAGGCTTGCCGTTGGCGTCTTGCCCCGGGGTCCACGGCTTGGCCACCGCCGGTGCACCTTCCTTGACCTTCTGCACGCCGGCCACGATCACCTTGTCACCGGCGGCCAGGCCGTCGCTGACCAGCCAGTTGCCGTTCTGCGCGCCATCGGTCTTCACGTTCTTGCGCACGACCTTGCCGTCGGCGCCGACCACCATCACGTAGCCGCCGGTGGTATCGCGCAGCAGGGCCTGCTGCGGTACCAGGTAGGCGTTGTTGCGTTCGCCCAGGTTGGCCTGGAAGCTGACGAAGGCACCTGGCAGCAGGATCTGCTGCGGGTTCGGCAGCACAGCGCGCAATGACACTGCACCGGTGGCCGGGTCGACCGTAGTGGAGGAGAAGTCCAGCGTGCCCGGCTCGCTGTAGGTGCTGCCATCGGCCAGCTTCACTGCCACCGTCGCCTTGCCGTCGCCGGACAGCGCCAGCGCGCCCTTGGCCTGCTGCGCGCGCAGCTGGGTCAGTTCGTCCACGCTCAGCGAGAAGTTCACGTACAGCGGGTCGAGCTGATCGACGGTGGTCAGCAGGGTCACATCGCCCTGGCCGACCAGTGCGCCCTCGGTGACCTGCTGCTTGTTGGCCACGCCACTGATCGGCGCGGTCACTTCGGCGTAACCCAGGTTGATCCGCGAGGAGGTCACGGCGGCTTCGGCCTGCTTGACCGCGGCCAGCGCGGTGCGCTCGGCCGACTCGGCGTTGTCCAGGTCGGACTTGGAGACGAACTGCTGCGGCGCCAGCGAGCGTGCACGGTCGGCGGCCACCTTGGCGTTGGCGTAGGTCGCGCGGGCCGAGGCCAGCTGCGCTTCAGACGCATTGAGCGAGGCACGCAGCGGCGCCGGGTCGATCAGGAACAGGGTCTGGCCCTGCTTGACCTGCGAGCCTTCCTGGTAGACGCGCTTGAGCAGCACGCCCGGCACCCGCGCGCGCACGTCGGCACTGCGGAACGGCGACAGGCGGCCGACCAGCTCACGCTGCAGCGGCAGGGTCTGCGGCTTGGCGTCGATCACGCCCACCTCCGGCGGCGGGGGCGTCTGCTGTTCCGGCTTCTTGCAGGCAGCCAGCGCGACAGCAACGGCGCACGTCAAGGCAAGGGTGCGGAGTGGGGCGGTCATCAGGAGGAACTCCGGGGTTGGTTTGTAGACGGGGCCGCCGACGGCTGTGGCGCGAAGGCGCGCAGGAAGCTGTCGACGGAGAACTCTGCCCAACGCCGACGCAGCAGTGCGTCATCACGGTGGGGGGTATGGAAACGCTGTTTGTCGAAATCCTGACCGGCAATCATGCTCAGCAGCAGTTCGGCCATGAAGTGCGGGTCGTCATGCCGGAGCTGGCCACGCATGCAAACGGTTTCAATCCATTCAGCAAGATGAAGCGTCAGCGCGCCGGCACCGTGCCGGTACAGCGTACGCGCCTCTTCGGGAAACTGGGCCGCATCGGCGGCAATCAGCCGGCAGGCCTGGCCCACGTGCGGTTGGTTGAAGTGCTCCAGGAAGTCAATGGCGAACTGGAGCAGGCTGGCACGCAGGTCGTCAGTGCGGAGTGCACGGACCATGGCGCCGGTGGCGTGGCCGACATGGCGCTGCATCACCCGGCGCAGCAGCTCCTGCTTGCTGCCGTAGCGCGAGTACAGGGTCTGCTTGGAGCAGCCCGCATGCTGGGCCACTGCGTCCATGCTCATCTGCATGCCCTGCTGGGCCAACAGCTGGCGTACGGCTTCGAACACGCGCTCATCGCGTGCGTCGAGGGCAACGGGGAGGTAGGCCGGATTCACGCGGTGGACTATACCGTCCAGTTCAGGATTGTGGAATCGAAACGGCGTTGCCGCGTGTGTCTTCCGGTAACACGCTTTGCCGATCCTGTCGCCAGAGCCGAACCGGGCGCCATCACCCTGCCGGCGCGAACTGAATAGGCGTCTAAACCGCAGCAAACCCGAATCTGCTTATTCCGTCCTGCAGCAAGGCCTTTTCCCGCGGTAGGGCTACAATTTCATTTTCCCAACTGAGCAAGCGCATCGCTCTGCCATGAAACCGCAAAAAACCGCAGCCAAGACCGTGAAAAACAAGACCAAACCAGCAGAAGCGGAGGTCGCAGTGACCGCTGGTTTCTCCCTGGAGCCGGTGTACACGGCCTTGCGCAAGCGCTACCCCGCGGCCGCACAGGCCGAAGCAGTGGCCTTTGCCACTGACTTCTACAAGCGCATGGAGGCGGACGAGTTCCCGCACCACAGCGCTGAAGAGTGGGCCGCTCTCGCGGCTGAGACGCTGGAATTCGCCCGTGCCCGCAAGGCTGGCAAGGCCAACGTCCGCGTGTTCAATCCGACCGCGAAGGCCAACGGTTGGGAATCGCCGCATACCGTGCTGCAGATCGTCAACGACGACATGCCGTTCCTGGTCGACACCGTCACCATGTCGCTGGCCGAGCAGGGCGTGGGTGTCCACGTGCTGGGCCACCCGGTGCTGCGCTTCACCCGCGACAAGGCCGGCAAGCTGGTCAAGGTCGGCGAGGGTGATGCCGAGTCGGTGATGCTGCTGGAGATCGACCGCCAACCGGCCGACGCCATGGCCGCCATCGAACAGGCCATCAACAAGGCGCTGGATGAAGTGCGTGCGATCGTGCGCGACTGGCAGCCGATGAAGGACAAGGCGCTGGCGCTGGCCGACGACCTGGGCAGCCGCCAGCTGCCGGTCGACGACGCGTCGCGCAAGGAAGCACAGGAGTTCCTGCGCTGGGCCGCTGACAACCACTTCACCTTCTTCGGCTACCGCGAGTACCGCGTCGAGAAGCAGGGCAAGGAAGAGGTGCTGGCGCCGCTCAACGACACCGGCCTGGGCCTGATGCGCGGCAAGGACAAGTCCGCCGCCCGTCCGGTCAAGACCCTGGCCGCGCAGGGCCTGAACACCACGTCCGGTTTGAAGGACGCGCTGATCCTGACCAAGACCAATGCCCGTTCGCGCGTGCACCGCGCCGGTTACATGGACTACATCGGCGTGCTGGAATTTGACGCCAAGGGCAAGATCATCGGCGAGCAGCGTTTCCTCGGCCTGTTCACCTCCAGCGCCTACAACCGTCGCCCGTGGGAAATCCCGCTGGTGCGCCAGCGCCACGAGCACGTGATGAAGCAGTCCGGCCTGGCCCCGGCCAGCCACAGTGGCAAGGCCCTGCGCCATATCCTGGAAACCCTGCCGCGCGAAGAACTGTTCCAGTCCAGCGAGGACGAACTGTTCCGCACCGCGATGGGCGTGCTGGGCCTGCAGGAACGCGTGCGCAGCCGCCTGTTCCTGCGCCGCGACAAGTACAGCCGTTTCATCTCCGCGCTGGTCTACCTGCCGCGCGAGCGCTTCAACACCGACGTGCGCCTGCGCATCGAAGCGATGCTGAAGGACGCGCTCCACGGCGAGTTCGTCGACAGCTCGGTGGTGCTGGGCGAATCGCCGCTGGCCCAGGTGCACCTGATCGTGCGCCCGAAGCCGGGTGAAATGCTCGACGTCGATACCGCCGAACTGGAGCAGAAGCTGGCCCAGGTCCTGCGCAACTGGCAGGACGACCTGCGCGAGGCGCTGGTGGCCCGCCATGGCGAGACCGAAGGCCTGCGCATCGCCGCCCGCATCGGCAAGGCGCTGCCGGCCGGTTACATCGAAGACAACAGCACGGCTGTTGCGGCCAACGATGTCAGCCAGCTCGACGCGCTGACCGGCCCGGACGACCTGCGCCTGAGCCTGCAGGCCGTGCCGCGCGAAAGCGGTGATGGTCTGCGCCTGAAGCTGTATCGCCAGCTGGACGACATCCCGCTGTCGGACGCGCTGCCGATGATGGAAAACATGGGCCTGCGCGTGATCGCCGAGCGTCCGTACCGCCTGTCGGTCGACAACGCCCCGGTATACGTGCAGGACTTCGAGGTCGAGTCCACCGCTGGCGCGATCGATGCCGCCAGTGTCGATGAAGCCTTCGGCGAGACCTTCGCCCGCGTCTGGCACGGCGATGCCGAGAACGATGGCTTCAACCGCCTGGTGCTGGCGGCCGGCCTGCACTGGCGCCAGGTCGCCATGCTGCGTGGCTACTGCAAGTACCTGCTGCAGACCGGCGTGCCGTTCTCGCAGGCCTACGTGGAAGGCACGTTCGCGCGCTACCCGCTGCTGGCCCGTCTGCTGGTCGAGCTGTTCGAAGCCCGCTTCGATCCGGCCACCGGCCACGAGAGCAAGGACGACATCGCCGCCGGCCAGGCCCAGCTGAAGGCCCACTTCGATGTGCTGGCTGCTGGCGACGAGGCCACCCTGAAGGTGCTCAAGACCGTGGTCGGCGCCCGCAAGGGCGACCGTGACACGCAGATGCAGGCCGCGCGCGATGCGCTGCTGAAGCTGATGGACCGCGTGTCCAGCCTGGACGAGGACCGCATCCTGCGCTCGTTCATGGGCGTGATCGACGCGACCCTGCGCACCAGCTACTACCAGACCGATGCCAACGGCCAGCACGGCCATGTCATCAGCTTCAAGTTCGATTCGGCGCTGGTGCCGGACCTGCCGAAGCCGCGCCCGTACCGCGAGATCTTCGTGTACGGCCCGCGCGTGGAAGGTACCCACCTGCGCTTCGGTGCGGTTGCGCGTGGCGGCCTGCGCTGGTCGGATCGTCGCGAAGACTTCCGTACCGAAGTGCTGGGCCTGGTCAAGGCACAGATGGTCAAGAACACCGTCATCGTGCCGGTCGGCGCGAAGGGTGGCTTCTTCGCCAAGACCCCGCCGGTGAACGGCGACCGCGATGCGATCTTCGCCAACGGCGTGGCCTGCTACAAGCTGTTCATCCAGGGCCTGCTGGACATCACCGACAACATCGTCAACAACAAGATCGTGCCGCCGGTGGATGTCGTGCGCCACGACATGGACGATCCGTACCTGGTGGTGGCCGCCGACAAGGGCACCGCGACCTTCTCCGACATCGCCAACGGCCTGGCCGTCGCGCACGGCTTCTGGATGGGCGATGCGTTCGCCTCCGGTGGTTCGGTCGGCTACGACCACAAGGGCATGGGCATCACCGCGCGCGGTGCGTGGGAATCGGTCAAGCGCCACTTCCGTGCGCTGGGCCGTGACAGCCAGAGCCAGGACTTCACTGCGGTCGGCGTCGGCGACATGTCCGGCGACGTGTTCGGCAACGGCATGCTGCTGTCGCGCCACATCCGCCTGGTCGCTGCGTTCGACCACCGCCACATCTTCCTGGACCCGAATCCGGATGCGGCCACGTCGTTCATCGAGCGTGAGCGCCTGTTCACCCTGCCGCGTTCGAGCTGGGCGGACTACGACACCAAGCTGATCAGCAAGGGCGGCGGCGTGTACCCGCGCAGCCTGAAGTCGATCGAGATCACCCCGCAGGTGCGTGAGGCGCTGGGCCTGGACGAGAACGTCAAGGCGCTGTCGCCGAATGATCTGATGAGTGCGATCCTGAAGGCACCGGTCGACCTGCTGTGGAACGGTGGCATCGGTACCTACGTCAAGGCCGCCAGCGAACAGCACAGCGACGTCGGCGACCGTGCCAACAACGCGCTGCGCGTGAACGGTGGCGAGCTGCGCTGCAAGGTGGTGGGCGAGGGCGGCAACCTGGGCATGACCCAGCTGGGCCGCATCGAAGCTGCCCAGGCTGGCGTGCTGCTCAACACCGACTTCATCGACAACTCGGCCGGTGTCGACACCTCCGACCATGAAGTCAACATCAAGATCCTGCTCAACGATGTGGTGCGGGCCAAGAAGCTGACCGTCGAGCAGCGCAACAAGCTGCTGGCGTCGATGACCGATGAAGTCGCCGAGCTGGTGCTCAACGACAACTACCGCCAGAACCAGGCGCTGAGCCTGATGGAGCGGATGGCGGTCAAGCGCCTGGGTTCCAAGCAGCACTTCATCCGCACCTTGGAACAGCAGGGCCTGCTGGATCGCCAGATCGAGTTCCTGCCGTCCGACGCCGAGCTGTCCCAGCGCAAGGCGCGCGGCCAGGGCCTGACCCGTCCGGAACTGTCGGTGCTGCTGTCCTACTCCAAGCTGGTGGCGTTCAACCAGCTGCTGGATTCGGACATCCCGGAAGATCCGTACCTGTCCAAGGAACTGCAGCGCTACTTCCCGACCCCGCTGCAGAAGAAGTACGCCGACGCGATGGAGCGTCACCGCCTGAAGCGCGAAATCATCGCCACGGCCGTGACCAACCAGACCATCAACCGCATGGGCGCCACCTTCCTGATGCGCATGCAGGAAGACACCGGTCGTTCCATCGCCGAGGTCGCCAAGGCGTACACCATCAGCCGTGAAACGCTGGATGCACGCGCGCTGTGGGCGCAGATCGATGCCCTCGACGGCAAGGTGCCGGAGTCGGTGCAGATCGACGCACTGGAAGTGATCTGGAAGCTGCAGCGTTCGTTCGTGCGCTGGCTGCTGTCGCGCCCGGGCGCGATGCCGGGCATCACCGAAGCGGTCAACCGCTACCAGGGACCGTTCAACGACATCCGCGTTGCCTCGGGCGTGCTGCCGGATTCGCAGCGTCCGACCTACGAGGCCCTGGTGGCCGAGTGGAAGGAAAAGGGCCTGCCGTCTGCACTGGCACAGCAGCTGGCCGAACTGCACTTCCTGGAACCGGCGTTCGACATCATCGAACTGGCCCGCACCCGCAAGCTGAAGCCGGTGGACGTGTCCAAGGTCCACTTCCGCCTGGGCGATGCCCTGCAGCTGCCGTGGCTGTTCGAGCAGGTCGATGCGCTGGAGGTCAATGGCCGTTGGCACGCCGTGGCACGTGGCGTGCTGCGTGACGAACTGGCAGCCAACCACCGCAACCTGGCCGGGCAGGTGCTGGGCACCAAGGGCAACAGTGCCGAGGCCAAGGTCGCTGCCTGGATGGGCCGTGATGACAACAGCCTGCGCTTCACCCTGGCGATGCTGGCCGAACTGGCCGAGCAGAAGACCCTGGACTACCCGACCGTCTCGGTCGCGGTGCAGCGCCTGGGCCAGCTTGCGGCACACGGCGCGTAAGTGAAGTAGTGCCAGACCATGCCTGGCATGCGTGAACCGGAACGGCCCCGCGAAAGCGGGGCCGTTTTGTTTCTGCCATTGACCTTTGCGACCACCTGACCCGACGCCGGCCGTGAACCTGCCAGGTGGATGACCGGCATATCCGCCGGGACCGTGAGCGCCATGGATGGCGCGATCGAGCCCCCAGGGACGGGTTTACGGCGTGTCCCGGCGGATATGCCGGTCATCCGCCCCACGGGGTCCAACTCCCGGCGCTCGGTTATGCTCTCCATCAAACCCACCCGGATCCACCGATGAGCGACACCCCCCGCATCGCTTTCCTCGCCAGCAACACCGAACCGGCGCAGATGGCGCGCGCGGCCATGATCTCGCGTTATGGCGATCACGCGCCTGAGCAGGCCGACGTGCTTTGCCCGCTGGGGGGCGACGGTTTCATGCTGCAGACCCTGCACCGGCACGGGCACCTGGGCAAGCCGGTGTTCGGCATGAAGCTGGGCACCGTGGGCTTCCTGATGAACCAGTACCGCGGCGACGACGACGTGCAGGCCCGCATTGCGCGTGCCGAACCGGCCAACCTGCGCCCGCTGGAAATGGTGGCGCTGACCGAGTCGGGCACCAGTACCGGTTCGCTGGCCTACAACGATGTCTCGCTGCTGCGCCAGACCCGGCAGGCCGCGCATATCGGCATCGACCTCAACGGCCAGGAACGCGTGGCCGAGCTGATCGGTGACGGCGTGCTGGTGGCCACCCCGGCGGGCAGCACCGCCTACAACTATTCCGCGCATGGTCCGGTGCTGCCGCTGGGCTCGCACACCATCGCGCTGACGCCGTTGGCCCCGTACCGGCCGCGTCGCTGGCGCGGGGCGATCCTCAAGGCCGATACCGAGGTGCGCTTCCGCGTGCTCGATCCGTACAAGCGCCCGGTCAGCGTCACGGCGGATTCGCACGAGACCCGCGACGTGGTCGAGGTGACCATCCGCGAGTCGAAGGACCGCCGCGTGACCCTGCTGTTCGACCCGGAGCACAACCTGGAAGACCGGATCCTGAGCGAACAGTTCGTTTTTTGAGGACAATGGGCGGCCGGCCCTGCCGACCGCTTGAAGGACCCCCACCGATGGGCGACAACTCCCCCCGTTTGCTGACCGTCGCGGTCACCTCGCGCGCGCTGTTCGACCTCGAGGAAAGCCATGCGCTGTTCGAGAGCGATGGCGTGGCGGCCTATGCCGAATTCCAGCGCCAGCACGAGGACGACATCCTCGGCCCCGGCGTGGCCTTTCCCGTGGTGCGCAAGCTGCTGGCGCTGAACCAGGGCGCCAGCCCGGAGAACCCGCGGGTCGAGGTGATCCTGCTGTCGCGCAATTCGGCCGACACCGGCCTGCGCATCTTCAATTCGATCCAGCACTATGGCCTGGGCATCATCCGCGCGACGTTCACCGCCGGCGAGCCGACCTGGCCCTACGTGAAGCCGTTCGGCACCGACCTGTTCCTGTCGGCCAACCCCGAATCGGTGCGCAGCGCGCTGCGCCATGGCATCGCGGCGGCGACCATCCTGCCCAAGCCGCCTGGCGAGACCGCAGCCGCAGCGGCCGACCAGATCGACATCGGTCGCCCTGCCGGGCAGCTGCGCATCGCCTTTGACGGTGACGCGGTGATCTTTGGTGACGAGAGTGAACGAATTTCGCGCGAGCAGGGCGTGGAAGCCTTTGGCCGCCATGAGCGCGAACGCGCCCGCGAGCCGCTCAGCGGCGGTCCGTTCCGTGGCTTCCTGTCAGCGCTGCACACGCTGCAGGAAGTATTCCCTGCCGGCGAGAGCGCGCCGATCCGTACCGCACTGGTGACTGCGCGTTCGGCGCCGGCCCATGAGCGGGTGATCCGCACCCTGCGCGAGTGGGGCGTGCGCCTGGACGAAGCGCTGTTCCTCGGCGGCCGGCACAAGGGGCCGTTCCTGCAGGCGTTCGGCGCCGACATCTTCTTCGACGATTCGCAGCACAACATCGACAGCGCCCGCGAGCATGTGGCTGCCGGCCACGTACCGCACGGCGTCGCCAACGAGGGGTGAAACCATGCCGGGTGGGTGCCAACCGTTGGTTGGCACTGCCGTTACCGGTCAATGCGCGACCGACATCCCCAGCTGCAGATCCACTACCTTCCAGCGCAGCCCCTGCGGCTCCAGTACCACCTTCATCGGCGGCTGGCCCGGACCGCGATCGACATCGATCACGAAGCGGTCCAGCGCTTCGAAATGGTGTTCGGCATTCTTCAACGGTCGCGCCGGTTCGGTCGGGCCGAAGGCATCGCCGCCCTGCAGTTCATTGCGGCCGCGCTTCCACAGCACGTGGCCCTGCAGCATCGCGCCGATCCCGGTGGGGGTCACCATGGTGTCCACCGCGGCACCGCCCAGCTGGTCGCCCAGCCCGTACAGCAGGGCACCGAAGGGACTGGCCGCCACGTCCGGGCCGGCCTGGCGCACCAGGTAGTCATTGAGCTGCGCGCGCAGGCTGCTGCGCACGCGCGGGAAATCGACGTAGCGTTCCAGGCGCGCGGTGTCGCGCTGCTCGATGGCCTTGGAAAGGCCATTGACGGTCAGGTAGGGGCCGCCGAACCACCAGGCCGCCAGGGCCAGGACCAGCAGCACAACCAGTGCAGAGAGTTTCTTCATGGCGGACAGACTGCCGCAACGGCGGCAGTGCCGGGTGAAGACTCACTGACTGGGCGAACCACGGCCATCACCGAAGGCATCGACCAGCTGTTGCCGTTCCGCCGGGGTCAGCGCCTCAAGGCGCGTCGCCAGCACTTCGTCCAGGCTGCCGGTGCGGGTGGTGCCCAGAATGCCGCTGGCGACGCCGCGATGGCCCAGGGCGTAGGCAAACGCGGTCTGGGCGGGGCGCTGGCTGTGGATGGCGGCGATGGTGTGGCGCATCCGGCGTGCGCTGTGCATCAGGGAGCGGCTGCTTGGCTTGAGCCAGGCTCTGGCCAGGTACCAGGCGTCGGCCGGGCGCGGCAGGCGGGCCCGTGATGGCAGCAGGTGGCCCTGCGCCAGCACGGTGCCGGCCAGCACGCCGATACCGGCCGCGTGCAGCCGGTCGATGAGGGGTTCACGATCCTGCTGCAGGGCGTTGTAGTCCAGAAGCACCACGTCGAACAGCGTGGGATGGTCGATCATCCAGCACAGGGTCGACGCCGTGTGCGAATTGATGCCGGTGTGCCGGATCAGCCCGCGTTCGCGCAGTCGCTGCAGTGCGGCCAGCAGGTCATCGTTGATGTCGTGCTGGCTGGCACCGTGCAGCTGGTAGATATCGAGGTAATCCAGGCCGAGGTTGCGCAGCGAGGCTTCGCAGCTGGCGGTGATGGCCGCTGGCGAAAAATTGCGCTGCTCGGCGCCGCTGACGCCGGCCTGGCCGGTCAGCGTGCCGCCCTTGCTGGAGATCACCAGCGAATCGCGCGGGTATTGCTTGAGCAAGGAGCGCAGGATGCGGCCCAGCCGCGGCTCGGCGTGGAAACCGGAGTAGTTGTGACCGGTGTCCAACAGGTTCACGCCCTGTGCCAGTGCATGCTCGACGACGTGCGCGGCCGACTGCTCCGGGAAGCGCCGATGCCCCCAGAAGCCGGAGCACCCAAGGCCGACCGGCGAAACCGCCAGGCCGGTGCGGCCCAGCGTGCGCCGTTGGTGCGCCAACGGCATCAGAATTCCAGGTCCAGCGCTGCGCACAGATAGTCGACGAACGGGCCGAGCGCGGCCAGATCCTTGCCCAGCGTGGACAGCAGGCGTGGGCCGGTCATCGTGGCGTCATCCAGCGGGCGCCACATCACCCAGTTGCGGTGCTTGAGGTCGTCGATGAACTCGAAGTCGGCCGGGAAGCCGCGCGGCGGACGCACCAGCTTTTCGCTCTCCTCGAACTCGAAGCGCCTGCGCAGCGCAGGTGCATGGGCCGCGGCCTTCCAGCTGCCCGGATTGTCGAGGATGAAGTGGCGCACGCGGCGCTGGGTTTCCGGTTCCGGGTGCCACAGGCCGGCACCGACAAAGCTCTCGCCCGGCTGCAGGTGCACATAGAACGAGGGCGCGGCCACTTCGCGACGGCGCTCATGGAACAGGCGCGCACCCTGCCAGGTCTTGTAAGGCGATTTGTCGTTGGAGAAACGCGCGTCGCGGTGGATGCGGAACAGTGAGCCGCCGACGCCGCGGGTATCGGCGCGGAAGTGTTCGCTGACCTCGGCAAGGGCTGGCTGAAGGTCACCCAACAGGCGCAGGAACGGCTGTCGCACATGCTCTTCGTACTGCTGGCGGTGGTCGTTGAACCACGCCTTTTCGTTGTGGCGCGCCAGGCTGCGCAGGAACTTGAAGCTGGCGTCCGAGAAATAGGTACTCACAAGGTCTCCTGCAGGTGCTGGCCCCAGTCGCGCAACGATTGCAGCAGGGCCTGGCGCCGCGCGTCGTCGGGCGACTCGGCGGCCAGCGCATCGAGCTGCTGCTGGTACTGGGGCAGGTTGAGTTCGCCCAGGCCGCCGTCTCCCAGCAGGCGCTGGCGCCGGTAATCCTGCCAGCGCTGGCGTTCAGCCGGCGCGAGGCTGTCGGGATGATTGCGCGCACGGTAGCGGAACAGCAGCTCCGGCAGGCGCGGGTCGCGGAAGCGGCCTTCCAGCGCGGCCAACTGCTCCGGTGCGGTGGTGCGGGCCAGCGCCAGCAGCGATTTGTCGCCGTTGCCGAGGAAGCCGTCGTACAGGGAGGCATCGACGTCGGCCACGGTGGCCGCGCGCGGCTGGTTGTAGACCTGGCGCGCCTTCTCGGCAAGCTGAGGGGCGAACCCGCGCAGCCGTTCAACCTTGGCCTCGATCGCGGCCACGTCCAGGCCCAGGCGCGCGTGGTCGTCGCCACGAAGGTGGTTCCAGGCGACCAGGGCGGGCACCTTGTTCAGGTGCACTTCCTTCAGCGGCACCCGTGCGACGCCCTCGGGCAGTTCACTGGCGCGCAGGTACAGGCGCTGTGCGATCACCTCGGCCGGCAGGGCCAGCAGGTCGTCGATGTCGCCGTCCAGGTCGAACACGATCACCCGGTTGCTGATCGTCGGGTGCACGGCCAAGGGCAGCACCGGCGCCGCGCACAGACGGCTGGCGGGGTAGCGCATGGAAATGTGCAGCACCGGCGTCATCGTGGTGACATCCAGCAGGGTGCCGACGAAACGCTTGTCGCGCAGCTTCAGGGCGTAGTCCCACAGGCGCGGCTGCGACTGCTTGAACAGCCGTGCCATGCCGATCGTGGCTCGCACGTCGGATAGCGCTTCGTGCGCATCACCCTCGCGCACGTTGTTGGCTTCGGCCAGGTGCTCGAGTTTGAACGAGGTGGCACCGTCCTCGCGCAGCGGCCACTGGATGCCATCCGGGCGCATCGCGCGCATCAGCCGCAGCATGTCCAGCAGGTCCCAGCGCGAATTGCCGTTGCGCCACTCGCGTTCGTATGGGTCATGGAAGTTGCGGAACAGGCCGTAGCGGACGAATTCATCGTCGAAGCGCAGCGTGTTGTAGCCCAGCGCGCAGGTGCCGGGTCGCGACATCAGTTCGTTGATGCGGTCGAAGGCTTGGGACTCGCTGATGCCTTCGGCCAAGGCCTGCTGCGGGGTGATGCCGGTGACCAGGGTGGCCATCGGCGAGGGCAGCAGGTCATCGGCCGGGCGCACGAAGAAGCTGACCGGCGTGTCGATCTCGTTGAGGTCGGCGTCGGTGCGGATGGCGGCGAACTGCGAGATGCGGGTGCGCCGTGGATCCTGGCCGAAGGTTTCCAGGTCGTAGAACAGGAAGCTGTCAGCCATCAGTGCGCACCCTCCAGGACCGGTAGCTGCGCGTGGATCTGCGCTTCCAGCGCCGCCCAGTCGATGTTGTCCAGCGACTCGTGGCCGACCGTGGCCGCCGCCAGCAAATCGCGCTGCAGTTCGGTGCGGCGCAGCGCTTCGGCGTACGGCGTGTGCAGGAAGGTGACCATCGTGTAGTGCGGGACGAAGCGGGTCGGCCAGCGCCGCTGCAGTTCCTGCTCCAGTTCGCGCTGCAGCAGGAACGAGGGATCGGCCACGCGGTCGCGCATTTCCAGGTAGTTCTCCAGCGCCATCTGCTGGATCGCGCGTGCATTGGGTTTGCGCTCGGCCTCGAACGCAGCGAACGCACTTTCCAGGTCATCCGCCTCCATCAGGTGACGGGCCAGCGCAACGCAATCCTCGAACGCGCAGTTCATGCCCTGGCCGTGGAACGGCACCATTGCATGCGCGGCGTCGCCGATCAGTACGGCGCGACCCTGCTGGTGCCAGCGCTCCAGGGTGAGCGTGCCGAGCAGGCCCGGCGGGTGCTGTTCCCAATCCACGCGCAGGTTCGGGATCAGCGGCAGCGCGTCCGCGAACTCGCGAGCGAACAGCGCCTCGGCCTGCGCACCGGTATTGATCGTGGCAAAGCTGGGATCGCCCTGGTTGGGCAGGAACAGGGTGACGGTGAAGGTGCCTTCATGATTGGGCAGGGCGATGCACATGTAGTGGCCGCGTGGCCAGATGTGCAGCGCGTTGCGCTCGATGCGGAAGCCCCCGTCTTCGGCCGGCGGAATCTCCAGCTCCTTGTAGGAGTGATCGAGGAAGGCGATGTCCTCGCCCAGCGGCGCGCGCCGGTTCATTGCCGCACGCAGCGCCGAACCGGCACCGTCTGCACCGATCAGGGTGTCGAAGCGGATGTCGTGCGGGCTGTCATCGCGGTCATCGATGAAGCGGGCGTAGCCGGCATCGAAATCAACGGTGTGCAGGCGGCGATGGAAATGCACGGTGGCCCCTGCCTGTTCGGCCAGTTCCAGCAGCGTGGTGTTCAGGTCGCTGCGGTGGATCGACCAGATCACTTCGCTGTCATCACGGCCATAGCGCTGCAGCTGCGGTTCGCCGTCGCGTGGATGCACCATGCGTCCGCGCATCATCACCGCGCGCGCCATCACCTCGTCTTCCACACCGGCCTGGCGCAGGGCGTTGCGCCCACGCTCGGCCAGCGCCAGGTTGATCGAGCGGCCGCTCTCGTAGTCGGCCACGCGCGGATCGCCGCGGCGTTCGTACAGGGTGATGCGCCAGCCCTGGCGTGACAGCAGGATGGCCAGCAGGGAGCCGGCGAGGCCGGCACCGATAATGCTCAACGAGCGGGAGGCGTGTGCGATCAACGAACTGTCCAGCAGTAGGGGAGGGACCGGCTCAAAGGCCTGCCCAGGCTTCCACTTCCTCGACGAAGTGGTGCACGTCCAGGTAGCGGTTGTAGAGCGGGGTGGGCGAGATGCGGATCACGTCGGGCTCGCGCCAGTCGCCGAGCACGCCGATGCTGCGCAGGTGCTCGAACAGGGCGCGCCCGCGCTCGCGGCCGCCGATCACGCGCAGCGACAACTGGCAGCCGCGGCGCTGCGGGTCTGCCGGGGTGATGATCTCCAGCACCTGCGGCAGGCGTGCGCGCACCAGTGCTTCGAGCATGCCGGTCAGCGCCAGCGATTTGCTGCGCAGCGCGTCCATGCCGGCTCGCTCGAACAGGTCCAGCGAGGCGCGCAACGGTGCCAGCCCCAGAATGGGCGGATTGCTCAGCTGCCACCCTTCGGCACCGATGGCCGGGGTGAACTGCGGTGCCATCTGGAAACGGGTGGCTTCCTCATGGCCCCACCAGCCAGCGAATCGGGGCAGGGTGGTGTCGCGATGGTGGCGCTCGTGCACGAAGGCGCCGGCAACCGCGCCCGGGCCGCTGTTGAGGTATTTGTAATGGCACCACACCGCAAAGTCCGGCGCCACGTCATGCAGGCGCAGCGGCAGGTTGCCCACCGAATGCGCCAGGTCGAAACCGATGCGCGCCCCCTGCAGGCGTGCGGCGCGGGTGATTGCATCGAGGTCGAAGGCCTGACCGGTGCGGTACTGCACGCCGGGCCACAGCACCAGCGCCAGGCGCGGGCCGTGCTCGGCGATGGCGCGTTCGATCGCGGTCAGCGAGATCGTGCCGTTGGCTTCGTCCGGCTGCACTTCCACCAGGCACTGGGCCGGGTCGAAGCCATGGAAGCGGATCTGTGCTTCGACCGCGTGGCGGTCGGTCGGGAATGCGCCGGCTTCCATCAGGATCACCGGGCGCTGCGTGGTCGGCCGGTAGAAGCTGACCATCATCAGATGCAGGTTCACGCTCAGCGTGTTCATCGCCACCACTTCGCTGGGCAGCGCACCGACCACGCGGGCCAGCTGCGCGCTCACCAGGCGGTGGTAGGACAGCCACTGGGTAGGGCCGGTGAAGTGGCCTTCCACCGCCAGCTCGCCCCACTGCTTCATCACTTCCTGCACCGCGGCCTGAGCGCCACGCGGCTGCAGGCCCAGCGAGTTGCCGACGAAGTAGGTCTGCTCGCCGCCGCCATGGCGCGGAATCAGGAATTCGTTACGCATCGGACGCAGCGGATCGGCGGCGTCCAGGGCAATGGCGTGGGTGCGGCTGAGCAGGTCGGACATGGTCGGGCAACAGGCTGCAACGGGACCGCCAGTGTAGCGCTTGGCGGCGTGCCTGCCGCCGAACCTGTAGAGCCGAGCCCATGCTCGGCTGCCGGGCCACGAAGCCGAGCATGGGCTCGGTTCTACAGGGGCAGGTGCTCAGCCCGCCGCCGGCACCGGCAGCGGATCCACGTGCCCGCACTGGCTGCAGGTACGCAGTTCCAGGCTGGCGTGGTAGCGCGCAAACACCTTGGGCAGGTCGGTTTCGATGTTCTGCAGCGGGAAATACTCTTCGTGCAGCTTGTGGTTGCAGCGCTCGCAGTGCCAGATCACGCCGTCCATCTCATGCGGCAGCCGCTTGCGCTCGACCACCAGGCCGATGCCCCCGGGCGGGCGCCGCGGCGAGTGCGGCACCTTCGCCGGCAACAGGAAGACCTCGCCGGCGCGGATCGGAATGTCGCGTACCGCGCCGTCCTCCTGCACCTTCAGCACCATCTCGCCTTCGAGCTGGTAGAACCACTCGGGGCCTTCGTCGTAGTGGTAGTCGGTACGCGAGTTCGGCCCGCCGACCACCATCACGATGAAATCGCCGTTGTCGATCATCTTGTTGCCCACCGGCGGCTTCAGCAGGTGGCGGTTCTCTTCGATCCAGGCGTGCAGGTTGATCGGCGAAGCGAGCATGGTGGTCATCCGTGGGGGATCAGTCGCGACGGCCCTTGCGCGGCACGAAGGATAGTGCCTTCTCATATGCCGGCTGCAGCTCTTCCAGCGAGCCTACGTCGATGCCCATTTCACGCACGCGACCGTCCTTCAGGCTGTACACCCAGCCATGCACCATCAGCTTCTGGCCGCGGGCCCAGGCGTCCAGCACGATGGTCGAGCGACAGAGGTTGGCGACCTGCTCGATCACGTTCAGCTCGCACAGGCGGGCGTGCTTGAGTTCATCGTCTTCGATCGCATCGAGGATGCCCTGGTGCTTCTGAACGACGTCGCCGACGTGGCGCAGCCAGTTGTCGGCCAGGCCGACGCGGGTATTGTGCAGGCAGGCGTGCACGCCGCCGCAGCCGTAATGGCCGACGATCAGAATGTGCTTGACCTTCAGCTGGTCCACCGCGTACTGCACCACGCTCAGGCAGTTCAGGTCGGTGTGGGCGACCACGTTGGCAACGTTGCGGTGCACGAACACTTCGCCGGGTGCCATGCCGATGATCTGGTTGGCCGGAACTCGTGAATCGGAGCAGCCGATCCACAGGTACTCGGGATGCTGCTGCTTGGCCAGCTGGTGGAAGAAGTCCGGGTCTTCCTTCTCGATGCGGTCGGCCCAGTCGCGGTTGTTCTGCAGCAGCTTGTGGATGTCTTTCATGTTCGGATGCCTGGCGTCGGGTGGGGGCGCGCCGCAGCCGTCCGGCTGCGTCGTCGCGGGAATCGGGGGCGTTCAGCCGCTGCGGGTGGCCTGTTCGCGGTGCCAGCGCATCCACTGCGCCAACTCGGTGGAGTAAGGGGTGCCCAGCTGTTCCAGTTCGGCGATCACGGCACGCTGGTTCGCATCGGGGTGGTTCTGGCTCAGCTTCAGCTTCAGCTGCACGTGTTCAACCTGGAAGCGGAAGCCGACGATGGCGCGCAGCTCCGGGCCGTGTTCGGCGCGCGCGGCATCGAAGCGCCAGGCCTGGCCGACGCTGGCTTCGAAACGGTCGCTGATCGCGCCGACCAGTTCGGCCAGCGCATCGGTGTCGTCGAAGGTGTGCAGCTGGCCGCGCAGCTCGGCGGCCGCATAGTTCCAGGTCGGCACCCGCGCGGCGCGCTCCTTGTCCGGATACCAGCTGGCCGAGACGTAGCCGTGCGGGCCATCGACCAGTACCTTGGCCGCACCGCTGTGGCGCGACTGCGGGTTGGCGCGGGCCCAGTGCCCGCGCAGCTCGATGCGCTCGCCCTCGCGCCGGTACAACACCGGCATCCGCGTCAGCTCCGGCAGGCCATCGCTGCCCGGGGTGAGCACGCTGACGAACGGATCGCGCGCCAGCAGGCGGTCCAGCCAGAGCAGGTCGGTCTCGGCGAAGGCGCGCGGGGTGAACATGCCAAGGTCAGGCGCGCCCGCCCAGCGACTGGATCATGCGGCCACGCAGGCCCTCGTCGCTGTCGGCCTGCGGCGGCTGCACTTCGTGCAGGCTGAAGCCGCGCACCAGCGCGTCCTCCTCGTCCAGGCCGTCATACTCGACGAATTCAGCGTCGAACAGCTGCGAACGGGCGGTGTCTTCACTGTCATAGCTCAGCGTGTTGCCGTCGCTGTCGAGCACTTCGGCGGTGCCGGCAGGGCGCACCCGCAGGCGTGCCCAGATCAGGGTGTTGCCGAGGCTGGCCAGCCACCAGCTGTCGCGCGAAGTGGTGATGTCATTCATGGATGTGTTACCAGAGCGAGGCCAGCCAGAGCAGGGCAGCCATGCCCAGTCCGGCCAGCAGGGTCAGCAGCGATACCCAGGCCGGCGTCGCCAGCCCGGACAATGATCGGTCCGGCTGCTGGCGATAGTCGCGGCGCAGCAGCCAGGCCAGGGCATCGGGCTTGAGGAAGGCGCCGCTGCCGAAGCGCTCGGCGAGCGCCGGATGGCGGTCGCGCACGTGCACCAGGGTCAGTGGCCAGAAGATCACGAAGGCACTGAACCCGGCCACTGCAACGCCAACGAAACAGAGGGCGAAGAACAGGGTCATGGGGGCAGCACCTCCGTGGTCGTTTGGGGCTTAGAAGTCCGCGCTGCCCGGGGCGCGCGGGTAGGGGATCGCATCGCGGATGTTGGACAGCCCGCAGACGTACACCACCAGGCGCTCGAAGCCCAGGCCGAAGCCGGCGTGCGGCACCGAACCATAGCGGCGGAAATCGCGGTACCAGCTGTAGTGCTCGCGATCCAGGCCGAACTGGGCCATGCGCGCATCCAGCACGTCCAGGCGCTCTTCGCGCTGGCTGCCGCCGATGATCTCGCCGATGCCCGGGGCCAGCACGTCCATCGCGGCAACGGTCTTGCCGTCGTCGTTCAGGCGCATGTAGAAGGCCTTGATGTGCTCCGGGTAGTTGGTCACCACCACCGGGCGGCCGACGTGTTCCTCGGTCAGCCAGCGCTCGTGCTCGGTCTGCAGGTCCAGGCCCCATTCCACCGGGAAGTCGAACTTCCTGCCGGATTTCTGCAGCAGGCTGACCGCATCGGTGTAGTCGATGCGCTCGAACGGTGCGTTGATGAAATCTTCCAGCTTGGTGATCGCGTTCTTGTCCACGCGCTCGGCGATGAAGGCCAGGTCGTCGCTGCGCTCGTTCAGCACCGCGCGGAACAGGTACTTCAGGAACTCTTCGGCCAGGCGTGCGTCTTCGGCCAGGTCGGCGAAGG
The DNA here is from genome assembly GCF_029839005.1 of Stenotrophomonas sp. GD03958. Lineage (NCBI taxonomy): Bacteria > Pseudomonadati > Pseudomonadota > Gammaproteobacteria > Lysobacterales > Lysobacteraceae > Stenotrophomonas > Stenotrophomonas sp. GD03958. The sequence goes on from NZ_JAOBZT010000008.1 coordinate 29,867, forward strand.
CGATTTCCGGCTCGATCATCCAGAACTCCGCCAGGTGGCGGGTGGTGTGGCTGTTTTCGGCGCGGAAGGTCGGGCCGAAGGTGTAGACCTTGCTCAGCGCCAGGCAATAGGCCTCGACGTTCAGCTGGCCAGACACGGTCAGGAAGGTTTCCTTGCCGAAGAAGTCGCGGCTGAAATCGATCGCGCCCTTCTCGTCGCGCGGCAGGTTCACCATGTCCAGGGTGGACACGCGGAACATCTGGCCGGCGCCTTCGGCGTCGGAGGTGGTGATGATCGGGGTGCTGATCCAGTTGAAGCCGTTCTCGTGGAAGAAGCGGTGCACGGCCTGGGCCAGGCAGTTGCGGATGCGGGTGACCGCCCCGAACAGGTTGGTGCGCGGGCGCAGGTGCGCCACTTCGCGCAGGAACTCCGGCGACATCGGCTTGGGCTGGATCGGATAGGTGAGCGGGTCTTCGACCCAGCCGACCACTTCAAGCGTGCTGGCCTGGATCTCGAACGACTGGCCCTTGCCCTGCGACTTCACCAGGGTACCGGTGCCGATGACCGAGCAGCCGCTGGTCAGTCGCTTGATCTCGTCGAAGTTGCCCAGGGTGTCGTTGGCCACGACCTGGATCGGGGCGAAGCAGGAGCCGTCGCTCACATTCACGAAGGCCAGATTCGCTGAACCGCGCACCGTGCGCACCCATCCGCGTACCGTGACTTCGCCGCCTTCCGGGATCTTCCCGGCAAGCGCATGTTCAACGCTGACCACCGTCATGACTTGAATCCTCTGCTGATCGACTCGATCTGTGAACACGGGAGTTTACCGGTTGCAGCGTTCTGCTTGCGAGGCATTTTTCGCAGCCACAGCTCCTTATAATGTCCCCGTACCTCTGGAGTAGCCCCATGGCCGTCAGCCTGACCCCCGTTGCCTTCGAGCGCGTGCAGCGCTTTGTCGCCCAGACCCCCGGCGCGCTGGGCCTGCGTTTCGGCGTGACCAGGACCGGCTGCTCCGGCTGGGGCCACATCACCGACCTGGCCCGCGATGAGCGCGAGGGCGATACCGTGTTCGAGCAGGACGGCGTGAAGATCTATGTCGACGCCAAGAGCCTGGCGCTGGTGGACGGCACCGTGATCGACTTCGGCAAGCACGGCCTGAGCGAGACCTTCACGTTCAGCAACCCGAACGCCACCGCCGAGTGTGGCTGCGGCGAGAGCTTCACCACTGACGCCGACAAGGCCTGACGGCCGGCCGGGGCCTGATCGTTCTGGTAGCGCCCAACCCGGGTTGGCTGGGCGCTCGCCCCCGGTTCAGGGTGTCAGGTGGCCCACCGGTTGCCCGGCCACCCCATCTGCGCCATAATGCGCGGCTTCCTGCCTCCCTGGCGGGAACCCTTGCCCCACCGCGGTCTCAACGGCGGGGGGCTGTCCGGCCGCAAGGCCACATCCGAAAGGTAGAAAAAAACATGAGTCGTCATTACGAAATCGTGTTCATGGTCCACCCGGACCAGAGCGAGCAGGTCCCGGCCATGATCGAGCGCTACAAGTCGCTGGTCGAGAACGGCAACGGCACCATCCACCGGCTGGAAGACTGGGGCCGCCGCCAGCTGGCGTACCCGATCCAGAACCTGGTGAAGGCCCACTACGTGCTGATGAACATCGAAGCCGACCAGGCCGTTCTGAACGAACTGACCGAGAGCTTCCGCTTCAACGACGCCGTGCTGCGCAACCTGGTCATCAAGCGTGACGAGGCTGACACCGAGCAGTCGCTGATCATGAAGAGCAAGGACGAGAAGGGTGACAAGCCGGAGCGCGGTGAGCGCCGTCGTCGTGACGACGAAGAAGGCGAGTCCAACAACACCGCTGACAACGAAGCCGGCGACGACGCCGCTTCCGCCGCCTAAGGAGCCTTCCCATGTCCAAGTTCTTCCGTCGCCGCAAGTTCTGCAAGTTCACTGCTGAAGGTGTGAAGGAGATCGACTACAAGGATCTCAACACCCTGCGCCAGTACCTGACCGAGAACGGCAAGATCGTGCCGAGCCGCGTCACCGGTACCAAGTCGAAGTACCAGCGCCAGCTGGCGACCGCCGTCAAGCGCGCTCGCTTCCTGGCCCTGATCCCGTACACCGACAACCACGACGTCTGATGCAGGCGGGGCGGCCCGACGCCGCCCCCGCTGTGCCAGCTATTCGGACAGCCTTTGTTGCGGGGCGTTGCCTCGCTAACGAATAACTTATCTGGAGCAATACCATGCAGTTGATCCTCCTGCAGAAAGTCACCAACCTCGGCAACCTGGGCGACCTGGTCGACGTGAAGCCGGGCTACGGCCGTAACTTCCTCGTGCCGCAGGGCAAGGCCGTGCCGGCCACCGAGAGCAACAAGGCCGAGTTCGAAGCCAAGCGCGCCGAATACGAAGCCAAGGCCCAGGCCATCCACGCCGACGCTGAAGGCCGCAAGGCCAAGCTGGAAGGCGCGAGCGTGACCATCGCCGCCAACGCTTCGACCGAAGGCAAGCTGTACGGCTCGGTTGGCCCGCGCGACATCGCCGAGGCCTTCACCGCCGCCGGCCTGCCGCTGGAAAAGAGCGAAGTCATCCTGGGCGAAGGCGCCTTCCGCAACATCGGCGAATACGACGTGCTGGTCCACCTGCACGCCGACGTCGAGACCACCGTCAAGGTCGTCGTCGTCGCCGAAGCCTGATCCCACGCCGCAAGGCCTGGCATCACCGCAGAACGGGCGCCCGCAAGGGTGCCCGTTTTGTTTTGTGGCCCCGTTTCATGGCGTCGATCCATGTTCGCCTGGCGGCAGGGGACCGGTAATGTTCCACGCCCATTCGTAGAACACGGCCACATCGGTATACTCAGGGCGTCACACCCGTTCCACGGGCATCGATCCCAGCAGGATCAATGACTTGGAGGGTACACGCAGGCCGCTTGCCGGCCCCAGTCCGGAACCCCTATGCGTCTTTCCACGATCAAGCTGTCCGGCTTCAAGTCGTTCGTCGATCCGACCACCCTGCACCTGCCGACCAACATGACCGGCGTGGTGGGGCCCAATGGCTGCGGCAAGTCGAACATCATCGACGCCGTGCGCTGGGTCATGGGCGAGAGTTCGGCCAGCCGCCTGCGTGGCGACTCGCTGACCGACGTGATCTTCTCCGGGTCCAATGCCCGCAAGCCGGTGTCGCAGGCCACGGTCGAGCTGATCTTCGACAACTCGGACCACACGATTTCCGGCGAGTACGCCTCGTTCAACGAAATCTCGGTCAAGCGCACGGTCAGCCGCGACGGCACCAGCAACTACTACCTCAACGGCACCAAGTGCCGTCGCCGCGACATCACCGATCTGTTCCTCGGCACCGGCCTGGGGCCGCGCAGCTACTCGATCATCGAGCAGGGCATGATCAGCCAGATCATCGAGGCACGCCCGGAAGACCTGCGCGTGTACCTGGAGGAGGCGGCCGGCATCTCCAAGTACAAGGAGCGCCGCAAGGAGACCGAGACCCGCATCCGCCACACCCGCGAGAACCTGGACCGGCTGGGCGACCTGCGCGACGAGATCAGCAAGCAGCTGGAGCACCTCAAGCGCCAGGCCAGGCAGGCCGAGCAGTACCAGGCCCTGCAGGAAGAGCGCCGGGTCAAGGACGCCGAGTGGAAGGCGCTGGAGTTCCGCGGCCTCGACGGACGCCTGTCCAAGCTGCGCGAAGGATTGTCGCAGGAAGAAACGCGGCTGCAGCAGCTGATCGCCGACCAGCGTGATGCCGAAGCCCGCATCGAAACCTCGCGCGCGCGGCGCGAAGAGGCTGCCGACGCGCTCAACACTGCGCAGGCGGCGGTCTACCAGGTCGGCAGTACGCTGGCGCGCCTGGAACAGCAGATCCAGCACCAGCGCGAGTTGTCGCAGCGCCTGCACAAGGCACGCGATGAAACCCAGCAGGCCCTGGCCGAACTGGGGCAGCACATCAGCGGTGATGAGGCCAGGCTGAGGGTGCTGCGTGAGGCGGTGGAGGCCGCCACTCCGCAGCTGGAAGCACTGCAGGAAGAAAACGAGATCAAGCAGGAAAGCCTGCGCGAGGCCGAAGAGCGGCTGGCCAGCTGGCAGCAGCGCTGGGAACAGCACACCTCGCAGAGTTCGGAAGCCTCGCGCGCCGGCGATGTCGAGCGCACGCGCGTGGACTATCTGGACAAGCAGATCCTCGATGCCGACCGGCGTCGTGAGGCCCTGGCCGCCGAGCGCGCCGGGCTGGATGTGGATGCGCTGGAAGAGGCCTTCGAGCAGCTGCACCTGCAACACGACACGCAGAAGGCTGCGCTGGATGAGCTGAGCGAAGACGTCGAGCTGCGCAAGCAGGGCGTGGCGGCGGTGCAGGAACAGCAGCGCAATGGCCAGAACGAACTGGCCGAACTGCGCAAGCAGGCCAACGGCCTGCGTGGCCGCCTGGCCTCGCTGGAGGCCCTGCAGCAGGCCGCGCTGGGCCAGGAGCAGGGCGCGGCAGTCGCGTGGCTGAAGGCGCGTGGGCTGGATTCTGCGGCGCGTGTCGGCGAGCGCCTCGACGTGGATGCCGGCTGGGAAAACGCGGTGGAAAGCGCGCTCGGCCACTTGATCGAAGGTGTGCTGGTCGATGACCCGGCCAGCCTGGTCGATGCCCTGGGTGAGCTCGGCGATGGTCACCTTGCGCTGGTCGCCAACGGCGATGACGACCTGAAGGTCGCACCGACCTCGCTGGCCGCGCGCGTGCGTGGTCCGGTGGCGATCCGTCGCCTGCTGGCACACCTGCATGCTGCCAAGGACCTTTCCGAAGCGAAGGCGTTGCAGGGCAGCCTGCCGGAAGGTGATTCGGTCATCACCCAGGGTGGCGAGCGCCTGGGCCAGGGCTGGCTGCGCGTATCGCGCTCCGGCGCGGCCCAGCAGGGTGCGCTGCTGCGCGAACGCGAGATCCAGGAGCTTCGCGAGCAGATCGAACAGCTGCAGGACCGCGAGGCCGAGCTGGAAGAACAGCTGGCCGGTTTCCGTGAGCAGCTGCACGCTGCCGAACAGCAGCGTGAAGACGCGCAGCGCGCGCTGTACCAGGCCCATCGTGCGGTCTCCGAACTGGCCGGCCAGTTGCAGGGCCAGCAGGGCAAGGTGGAGGCGGCGCGCACGCGCATCGACCGCATCGAAGGCGAGCTGAAGCAACTGCAGGAAACCATTGAAGCCAACAACGAGCAGGCGCGTGAAGCACGCTCGCGGTTGGAGAGTGCGGTCAGCAGCATGGGCGACCTGGAGTCGACCCGGCAGCGGCTGGAGGGCGAACGCCGCCAGCTGACCGAAGCCCGCGACCTGGCCCGCGATGCCGCCCGCGCGGTACGCGAGCGCGCGCATTCGTTGGCCCTGACTTTGGAATCGCAGCGGGCGCAGCTGGCCTCGTTGAGCCAGGCGCTGGAACGCATGGGCACCCAACGTGGACAGTTGGATTCGCGGCTGGGCGAACTGCATTCGCAGCTGGACGAAGGTGATTCGCCGATCGAAGCACTGCAGACCGAGCACCAGAATGCGCTGGAAGAGCGTGTGCGCGCCGATCGCGTGCTGACCGAGGCGCGAACGCTGCTGGACGGCATCGACGCCGAGCTGCGCAATTACGAGCAGACCCGCCACCAGCGCGACGAGCAGGCATTGGTCCAGCGCGAGCGCATTTCGCAGCGCAAGCTCGACCAGCAGGCGCTGGTGCTCAGTGCCGACACCCTGCAAGCGGCGGTGGAAAAGGCCGGCTTCGTGCTGCAGGACGTGCTCAACGCACTGCCCGAGGATGCCCGCCTGGGCGACTGGGAGCAGGCGGTCCACCAGATCGATGCTCGAATGCGCCGGCTGGAGCCGGTCAATCTGGCGGCCATCCACGAGTATGGCGAGGCGTCGCAGCGCTCGGACTACCTGGATTCGCAGCACGCCGACCTGACCACAGCACTGGAAACCCTCGAAGATGCCATCCGCAAGATCGACCGCGAGACCCGCGGCCGCTTCAAGGACACTTTCGACCGCGTCAACGCCGGCGTGCAGGCGCTGTACCCGCGCCTGTTCGGTGGCGGCCACGCCTACCTGGAATTGACCGGTGAAGACCTGCTCGACACCGGCGTGACCATCATGGCGCGCCCGCCGGGCAAGCGCGTGTCCAGCATCTCGCTGCTGTCCGGCGGTGAGAAAGCGATGACCGCGGTGGCGCTGGTGTTCGCCATCTTCCAGCTGAATCCGGCGCCGTTCTGCCTGTTGGATGAGGTGGACGCACCGCTGGACGAAGCCAACGTCGGCCGCCTGGCCAACATGGTCAAGGAAATGAGCGAGAAGGTGCAGTTCCTGTTCGTCAGCCACAACAAGGCGACGATGGAGGCCGCGCACCAGCTGTCCGGCGTGACCATGCGTGAGCCAGGCGTCAGCCGCCTGGTCAGCGTGGACCTGGAAGAGGCCGCGCGATTGGCGGGCGCGGCCTGACGTGCCATCCTAGTTACCTGAATGAACTAGCCGGAGAACCTATCGAATGTCCGACACGGCACTGTTGCGCATCGGCATCCTGGCCGCCGGCCTGCTGTTGATCGCCGCGATCTTCCTGTTTGGCCGTCCGAAGAAAAAGCCCCAGGGGCGCCGCGTGGAAAGCGCGGAGCCCACCAGTGGCGAGCGCCGTGAGCCGGTGCTGGGCGACGACGGCGTCGCCGTGGCCGAGGGTCGCGTCGAACCGGGCATGGGCACGGAGGGCGAGCAGGCCGAACTCGGCCTGACCGATACCGACCCGGGCGCCAGCGACCTCGGCAAGCGCGCCACCCAGGATTTCGACAAGATCGTCTCGCTGTTCGTGGCCGCCCGGGCCGGCGAGCAGCTGCGTGGCGAGGACATCGTGGTGGCCGCAGAGAAGACCGGCCTGGTGTTCGGCCACATGAACGTGTTCCACCGCCTGGTGGAAGGCCACCCCGAACGCGGGCCGATCTTCTCGATGGCCAGCATCATGAAGCCGGGCAGCTTCGACATGGCCAACATCCGCGCCATGGAAACCCCGGCCATCGCATTCTTCCTGACGCTGCCGGCGCCGCTGACCGCGCTGGACGCCTGGGAGAAGATGCTGCCGACCGTGCAGCGCATGGCCGAGCTGCTCGATGGCGTGGTGCTGGATGACAGCCGCAACGCCCTGGGGCGCCAGCGCATCGCGCACATCCGTGACGAGCTGCGCGCCTACGACCGCCAGCACCAGGCACCGCCGCTGACCAAGACCCCTCGCTGGTAAGCGCCATGGTGTGCCGACCAACGGTCGGCACCCACCCCGACCAACGGTCGGCACCCACAACAGTAGATGCACGCCATGCGTGGATGGGGCGAACCAAGGTTCGCCCCTATCAACAGGGTCAGGCCGGTACGCCGGCCACCTTGGCGAACGCACGGCGGAATGCGGCCATCTCCTCTTCGGTGCCGACCGTTACGCGCACGCGCTGCGGCCAGATCGGCCAGCTGCGCCCGATCACCACGCCGTTCTCCGCCATTGCCTTGGCGAACGCGCTGCCATCGCGCTGCACGTCGACTATGAAGCAGTTCGCCTCCGAGGGTACGCAGCTGAACCCGCGCTTGCCGAGCCAGGCGATGGTGGCCTGCCGCACCGTGGCGTTCTGCAGGCGCCGCTGGGGGATCAGCTGCGGGTCGCGCAGGCTGGCCAGTGCCGCCGCCAGCGCCGGAACCGGCAGCGGGTTGTCGCCCAGGCTGGCCAGTTCGCGCAGACGGTCGGGATGTGCGGCCGCCACGCCCAGGCGCAGGCCGGCCATGCCGTACAGCTTGGAAAACGTGCGCAGCACGATCAGGTCATCGCGCTGCGTCACCTGGGTGATCAGGCTGGGCTGATCGCTGTACTGCAGGTAGGCCTCGTCGACCAGCACGCGGGTCGATGCGGGCTTGTGGGCCAGCAGCCAGGCAAGCTCATCTGGCGGGCTGATCGACCCAGTCGGATTGTTCGGGTTGCACACATACAGCAGCCCGGTCGGGCGCGCGTGCGCGGCAGCGACCATCGCACGCAGGTCATGCGCACCGTCCTCGCGCAGCGGCACTTTCTGCACATGCGCACCGTGGGCGGCGGCGACCTCGCCGAGCGTCTCGAAGGTCGGGTCGGCGACTACCAGTCCCGCCTGCGGCCCGGTCCACAGCACGGCGGCACGGTTCAGCGGTTCGCTGGAACCCGGATAGAGGCGCACGTGATCAGCCGGGATGCGCGCCTGCTCGATGAAGGCATCGCGCACTTGGCCTGCCAGCGCGAAGCGGTAGCGACCGCATCCGGCGATGCTGTCGCGTGCTGCCTGCTGGGCTGCAGGCGAGGGGCCGTAGGGACATTCGTTGAAATTCAGCAGCACCGCACCTTCGGCGGGGGCGGGAGCGGCGGCTGTCGCCGGTTGGGTATGGCCAAGCTGCGGCAGCCCGCTGCCAGCGACGGCGAGGCCAGCACCGGCCAGTTGCAGGAAGCGTCGACGGGAAGCAGGCAGGGGCACGGGCAGGGTCACGGGCAGGAATCCGAGGGGAGACCGTGGCACGCTAGCGTCGGCGGGGGCCGGGCGGCAAGTAGGTTTTTTTGTGGCGTCGAGGCATGCTCGATGACAGCTGTGCCAACCAGGGAGAAGGTTTGCATCCACCGGGGCGGGGAGAAGGCTTGCATCCACCGGGGCGGGGAGAAGGCTTGCATCCACCAAGGCGGCGAGAAGGTTGGCATCCACCAGGGCAGGGGAGCGGCCGTCGAGCATGGCTCGACGCTGCGAAGGCAGGGCGTTACAGGGCCTGACGGCCGGGCGCGGTAGAATCCCCGGCCATCCCAGAACCACCGGATCCCGATGAGTCCCAGCCCCGCCGAACGCGCCGACGACCTCCGCCGGCAGATCGCCCAGGCCAACCGCGCCTACCATGAGCTGGACGCGCCGGAGATCCCCGACGTCGATTACGACCGGTTGGTGCGCGAACTGGAAGCACTGGAGCGCGAACATCCTGAACTGGCCCGCGCCGACAGCCCGACCCAGCAGGTCGGTGCGCGTCCTTCCGGCCGCTTCGCCGAGGTGCGCCATGCTGTGCCGATGCTGTCGCTGTCCAACGCGTTCAGCGACGAGGAGGTGGCTGATTTCGTGCGCCGCATTGACGAGCGGCTGGGGCGTCGCAGCCTGCGGTTTTCGGCCGAGCCGAAGATGGACGGGCTGGCGATCAGCCTGCGCTACGAGGACGGTCATTTCGTGCTCGGCGCGACCCGTGGCGATGGCACGACCGGCGAGGACGTGACGGCCAATCTGCGCGAGATCGGCGACATTCCCAAGCGCCTGCACGGCAAGGACTGGCCGGATGTGCTGGAGGTGCGCGGCGAGGTGTACATGGCCCGCGCCGACTTCGAGGCCTACAACGAGCGTGCGCGCCTGCACGGCGGCAAGGTGCTGGCCAATCCGCGCAACGCGGCGGCCGGTTCGCTGCGCCAGCTCGACCCGAAGATCAGTGCGCAGCGCAGGTTGAGCTTCTTTGCCTACGGTACCGGTGAAGTGCAGGGCGGCGAGCTGCCCGATACCCATTCGGGCACCCTGGCCCAGCTCGGCGCCTGGGGCTTCCCGGTCAGCGAGCTGTGCAAGGTGGTGGAGGGCACCGATGGCCTGCTCGCCTACTACCGCGATATCGGTGAGCGCCGCGATCGCCTGCCGTTCGACATCGACGGCGTGGTCTACAAGCTGGATGACCGCGCCGGCCAGCAGGCCATGGGCTTCGTTTCGCGCGCGCCGCGCTGGGCCATCGCGCACAAGTTCCCGGCGCAGGAACAGAGCACGACGGTGGAGGCCATCGAGATCCAGATCGGCCGCACCGGTGCCGCAACACCGGTCGCGCGACTGGCACCGGTGGCCGTGGCCGGCGTGATCGTGTCCAACGCCACCCTGCACAACGCCGACCAGATCGCACGCCTGGATGTGCGCGTGGGCGACAGCGTGATCGTGCGCCGTGCCGGCGACGTGATCCCGGAAGTGGTCAGCGTCATCCTCGACCGCCGCCCACAGGGCACTATGCCGTGGCAGATGCCGACGCGCTGCCCGGTGTGCGGCTCGGAGATCGTGCGCGAGGAAGGGGCAGCGGCATGGCGCTGCTCGGGCGAACTGTCCTGCCCGGCGCAGCGCAAGGAAGCCATTGCCCATTTCGCCTCGCGCCGCGCGATGGACATCGATGGCCTGGGCGACAAGTACATTGAAACCCTGGTCGACGCCGGCATCGTCAGGAGCGTGGCCGACCTGTACCGGCTCAGTCGTGACCAGCTGCTGCACCTGAAGCTGGTGCTGGACGCTGAAGATCCCTCGGCGCTGGCCGCCGCACTGAAGCTGCACCTGCCGGCCGAAGGCAGTGGCGCGGTACTCAACGCCGTGCTGAAGCTGGACGGCAGCGATCCGGGCTGGCGCGCGCAGGCGCTGGCACAGCCCGCCAGCTTCGAATGGAACACGAAGAAGATCGCCACCAAGTGGGCCGACAACCTGATCGCAGCAATCGACGCCAGTCGTGCCGCCACGCTGGAACGCCTGCTGTTCGCGCTCGGCATCGAACACGTTGGCGAGAGCACCGCCAAGGCCCTGGCGCAGTGGTTCGGTGACCTGGAACTGATCCGCCATCTGCCGTGGCCGCTGTTCAAGCGCGTGCCGGACATCGGTGGCGAAGTGGCGCGCTCGCTCGGTCACTTCTTCGAACAGCAGGGCAACCAGCAGGCCATCGATGACCTGCTGCAGGTCGGCCAGGTGCGCATCAGCGATGTACATGCGCCCAGTGCCAAGCTGCGCGAGGGACTGGACCTGGCGCAGCTGCTGGTCGAATCGGAGATCCCCGGCATCACCCGTCTGCGCGCCGAAAAACTGGTGGCAGCGCTCCCGGGGGCACAGGCGGTGCTCGATGCCGAGCATGGCCAGTTCGTCAATGCCGGCTTGCCCGATGACACCGCGCGCGGACTGGGGGAGTGGCTCGATGCCGATGGCCATGGCGAGATGTTGCTGGCGGCCGAGAAGGCGATGCAGCAGATCCTGGCCAAGGCGCCGGCGCTGACCGAGATCGTGGCGGGCCCGCTGGACGGGCAGACCGTTGTGCTCACTGGCACCCTGGCCCAACTCACCCGCGATGTCGCCAAGGAGCGCCTGGAGGCGCTGGGCGCCAAGGTTTCCGGCAGCGTGTCGAAGAAAACCAGCTTCGTGGTCGCCGGCACCGAGGCCGGCTCCAAGCTGGACAAGGCGCAGTCGCTGGGCGTGCCGGTGTGGGACGAGGAACGCCTGCTGGCCTACCTTGCCGAACACGAATGACGATCCCGCCGGGTGCCCCGCCTGGCATGCAGCACGAAGGAACACCGATGCAGACCGCCCCACTGGATTTCCGCCTGGCCACCCGTGCCGACGAGGAATTGTTGATCACCTTGATGCGCGAGTTCTACGCCGAAGACAGGATCGACTTCGATGACGCGCGCGTGCGTCGCGGCGTGGACGCGCTGCTGGCCGATCCGCGCAATGGCGAAGTGCTGTTGTGGCTGGACGAGGCGGGCGAGGTGGTCGGCTACGCGGTGATCGCGATGGGCTTCAGCCTGGAACAGGGCGGCCACTTCATGCTGCTGGACGAGCTGTACCTGAGCCATCGCGCGCGTGGGCGTGGCCGCGGCAAGCAGGCGCTGGCCATCTGCGAACAGCGCGCTCGCGGTCGTGGCGTCAGCCGCCTGCGCCTGGAAGTGAACCACCACAACGAACTGGCACGGCGCCTGTACCTGGCCAGCGGCTACATCGACGATACGCGCGATCTGCTGACCCTGCCGCTCGACCATCCGCGCCCGGAGGGCATCCTGTGAGCGAGGCCCTGCTGCGCGCGCTGCAGCAGCGCGCCGCGCTCAATGCGCTGGTGCGCCGCTTCTTTGCAGAGCGCGATGTGCTCGAGGTGGAGACGCCGATCCTGTCGGTCGCGGGCAACACCGAGCCGAACATCGACAGCTTCCATACCGACTTCACCGGCCATGTCGATGCCGGTGGACGCCGCCGATGGCTGCGCACCTCGCCGGAGTATCCGCTCAAGCGCCTGCTCGCTGCCGGCGTGGGCGACTGTTATGAACTGGGCCGGGTGTTCCGCAATGGCGAGGCCGGCGGCCGCCACAACCCGGAGTTCACCATGCTTGAGTGGTACCGGGTCGGCTGGGACCACCACCGGCTGGTGCAGGAAACCGCCGAGCTGGTAGGCCAGGCGTTGGCCCTGGTCGGGCGCCATGCGACGCTGCATGTGCTCAGTTACCGGGAGCTGTTCCAGCAGTACGTGGGCGTGGATCCGTTCGAGGCCGATGAGGCCGCGCTGCGTGCCGCGTTGGGCGAGGTGCACATTGACCCGGTCGGGCTGACCCGCGATGACTGGCTGGATGTGCTGATGACCCACCGTATCCAGCCGCGCTTCGATGGCGATGTCATGACCGTGGTCCACGACTGGCCGGCCAGCCAGGCAGCATTGGCCCGCGTCCGCCCGGGCACGCCCCCGCTGGCCGAACGTTTCGAGCTGTACCTGGGCGCGGTGGAACTGGCCAACGGCTACCACGAACTGAACGACGCCGACGAGCAGCGCGCGCGCTTCCAGCGCGATCTGCAGCGCCGCCACGAGCGCGGCCAGGTGCTACCGGCCGTGGACGAGGCGCTGCTGTTGGCGCTGCCGTCGATGCCCGCCTGCGCCGGGGTGGCGGTGGGTGTCGACCGCCTGTTGATGGCGATGAACCGCACGCCGCGGATTGCTGATGTGCTGGCCTACGACTTTGCCCACGCGTGAGTGCGGCGCACGTTCCTGAACGTTGAAGACTGAACGGATTGCCGCGTTTCCGCGCTTGCTTCGGTAAGCGGGATGATGCTCTTATCACGGCAGATGCGGGACACTGGCATCGGAATTCGTCCACTCCTGTTGGGGAAGGCATTGGTCAAGTGGTTTGCGGTCGTGGCGGCACCGGTGTACTCCATCGCGCTTTGGGGTGCCTGGCTGCCGTCATCGGCGTCGGCCCAGCAGGCAGGCTATGACGGCGAAGTGGTGACCTGCGAATCGCGCGACATGGGCTGGGTGCACTGCGATATCGATGTGGACAACGGCGTCGATCTGGTGCGCCAGCTGTCGAGCAACAGCTGCATCCGCGGCAGCGAGTGGGGCACCGACCGCAGCGGCGTGTGGGTCACCCTTGGCTGCCGCGCCGAATTCCGGGCGCGCCGTGCGCAGGGTGCGGCGCCTGCGGCAACGGAAGGCAAGCGCCTGGTGCGCCGCGTGGTGCGCTGCGAATCCAATGGCCGTCCGCAGAGTTGCCCGGTACGCCTGGATGGCGCGCCGGTGCGCCTGCTTCGCCAGTTGTCGGTGCTGCCGTGCCGCGAAGGCCAGGGATGGGGCTACAAGCGCAATGAAGTCTGGACCAGCCGTGGCTGCCAGGGCGATTTCGAGGTGGCCGACGAGGAGGGCCGCTTCGTCGATGTGCCGCGCCGCCTGACCTGCGAATCGAAGTCGAAGAAGCGCCGCTTCTGCGGCGCCAGCATCTCGGTGGGTGCTGTGGTCTCCGAGCAGCTGTCCAGCACGCCCTGCGAGGAAGGCAGCACCTGGGGCTGGAACCGCAACGGGATCTGGGTGGACGGCGGCTGCCGCGCCGAATTCTCGGTGAATTGAGCCGGGACGGGCTCCAACCACGCGGGGCGTGGCCCTACAATGGGCCCATGAACACTGCCTCCGACATCGACTACGCCCGTTACGACCACATCCGCCCGATCCTGTGGACCGGCGATGCCTTGCAACTGCTGGACCAGCGCAAGCTGCCGTTCGTGGTCGAGCACGTGGTCTGCCATGACAGTGACGAGGTTGCCAGCGCCATCCACGCGCTGACCGTGCGTGGCGCGCCGGCGATCGGTATTGCCGCCGCGTGGGGCGTGGTGCTGGCGGCACGCGAGGTGCAGGCCGCCGATGGCGCGCATGCGCTGCAGCAGCTGGAGCCAGCCCTGCAGCGCCTCAATGCGTCGCGCCCGACGGCGGTCAACCTGGCCTGGGCGCTGGCGCGCATGCGCCGTTGCCTGAACGCCGCCGGCGCAGACTGGAAGGCGTTGCTGGAGGCGGAAGCGCAGGCGATTGCCGATGAAGACCTGGCCGCCAACCGCCACATGGGGGCGCTGGGTGCTGGCCTGATCGAGGCCGGCAGCGGCGTGCTGACCCATTGCAATACCGGCTCGCTGGCCACCGCAGGCTTCGGCACGGCGCTGGGCGTGATCCGCGCTGGCATGGCCCAGCACCGCATCGCCCGCGTGTTTGCCGGCGAGACCCGGCCCTGGCTGCAGGGCGCCCGCCTGACCGTGTGGGAACTGCAGCAGGATGGCATCGACGCTACCCTGATCGCCGATTCGGCTGCCTCGCACCTGATGAAGACCGGCGCCGTGCAGTGGGTGATCGTCGGTGCAGACCGCATCTGCGCCAATGGCGATACCGCCAACAAGATCGGCACCTACCAGCTGGCCATCGCGGCCCGCCATCACGGCGTGAAGTTCATGGTCGTAGCGCCGTCCTCGACGGTGGACATGGACACCGTGGACGGCAGCCAGATCGAGATCGAGCAGCGCGACCCGGGCGAGCTGTACGGCGTGGGCGGTACCCGCACCGTCGCCGAGGGCATTGCCGCCTGGAACCCGGTGTTCGACGTCACCCCGGGCGAGTTGATCGACGCCATCGTGACCGAGCGCGGGGTGATCCTGAACCCGGCCGCCCACAACATGCGCGCCGCCTTCGGCGGCTGAGGCGCAGGGGAGGGCGGCGCGACCGCCGCCCCGGTAGTGCCGGCCGCTGGCCGGCAACTCCCTAAGTTCCTGATTTGTGCCGGTAAAATCCCTGTAAAGGGAGGCGGAAAACGGCCTGTTGTGGTAGTATCCACAGGTTGAATCGAGGTTCCGGCGCGACCCCCTCCCGCAGAGGGCTGCGCCGGACTGGACCGCTACCAGACAACGGAACCCGAATGGCAGAAACCGCCAAGGAAATCATCCAGGTCAACCTGGAAGACGAGATGCGCAAGAGCTACCTCGATTACGCCATGAGCGTGATCGTGGGCCGCGCGCTCCCGGATGCGCGCGACGGCCTCAAGCCGGTGCATCGTCGCGTGCTGTTCGCGATGAACGAGTTGAACGCGCACAGCAACAAGCCTTACTTCAAGTCGGCGCGTATCGTCGGTGATGTCATCGGTAAGTACCACCCGCATGGCGATCAGTCGGTATACGACACGCTGGTGCGCCTGGCTCAGCCGTTCTCGCTGCGCTACATGCTGGTCGACGGCCAGGGTAACTTCGGTTCGATCGACGGCGACTCCGCTGCGGCGATGCGATACACCGAGGCGCGCATGTCGCGCCTGGCGCATGAGCTGATGGCGGACATCGACAAGGAAACCGTCGATTTCCAGCCCAACTACGATGAAAAGGAACTGGAGCCGACGGTCATGCCGACCCGGTTCCCGAACCTGCTGGTCAATGGTTCGGCTGGCATCGCGGTGGGCATGGCGACCAACATTCCGCCGCACAACCTGAGCGAATCGATCAACGCCTGCATCGCGCTGATCGACAATCCGGAAATCGACGTTGATGGCCTGATGGAATACATCCCGGGCCCGGATTTCCCGACTGCCGGCATCATCAACGGCACTGCCGGCATCGTCGCCGGCTACCGCACCGGCCGTGGCCGCGTGCGCATCCGTGCCAAGGCCGATATCGAAGTGGCCGACAACGGCCGCGAATCGATCATCGTCACCGAAATTCCTTACCAGGTGAACAAGGCGCGTCTGATCGAGAAGATCGCCGAGCTGGTCAAGGAAAAGAAGATCGAAGGCATCAGCGAGCTGCGCGATGAGTCCGACAAGGACGGCATGCGCATCTACATCGAGATCAAGCGCGGCGAATCTGCCGAGGTTGTGCTGAACAACCTGTACCAGCAGACGCAGATGGAATCGGTGTTCGGCATCAACATGGTGGCGCTGGTCGACGGCCGCCCGCAGTTGATGAATCTGAAGCAGATGCTGGAGGCGTTCGTCCGCCACCGTCGCGAAGTGGTCACCCGCCGCACCGTGTTCGAACTGCGCAAGGCGCGCGCCCGTGCCCACGTGCTGGAAGGCCTGACCGTCGCGCTGGCCAACATCGACGAAATGATCGAACTGATCAAGACCTCGCCGAACCCGAATGAAGCCCGCGAGCGCATGCTGGCACGCGTGTGGGAGCCGGGCCTGGTCGGTGCGATGCTGGGTGCCGCCGGTGCCGAAGCATCGCGTCCTGAAGACCTGCCCAAGGGTGTGGGCCTGATCGAGGGCGGCTACCAGCTGACCGAGATCCAGGCCACCCAGATCCTGGAAATGCGCCTGCACCGCCTGACCGGGCTGGAGCAGGACCGCCTGACCGACGAGTACAAGCAGCTGCTGGAAGTGATCGCCGGGCTGATCCACATCCTGGAAGATCCCGATCGCCTGCTGCAGGTCATCCGAGAGGAGCTGGTCAACGTCAAGGCCGAGTTCGGCGACGAACGTCGCACCGAAATCCGCCACAGCGAAGAAGACCTGGACATCCTGGATCTGATCGCGCCGGAAGACGTGGTGGTCACCGTGTCCCACGCCGGCTACGTGAAGCGCCAGCCGGTCAGCGTGTACCGCGCGCAGCGCCGCGGCGGCCGTGGTCGCAGTGCGGCGGCGACCAAGGAAGAGGATTTCATCGAACAGCTGTGGCTGGTCAACACGCACGATACGCTGCTGACCTTCACCAGTTCGGGCAAGGTGTTCTGGCTGCCGGTCTACCAGCTGCCGGAAGCGGGTTCCAACGCCCGTGGCCGTCCGATCATCAACTGGATTCCGCTGGAACCGGGCGAACGCGTGCAGGCCGTGCTGCCGGTGCGCGAGTACGCCGATGGCCAGTTCGTGTTCTTTGCCACGAAGAACGGTACGGTCAAGAAGACCCCGCTGGGCGAGTTCGCCTTCCGCCTGGCCCGCGGCAAGATCGCGATCAACCTCGATGAGGGCGATGCCCTGGTCGGCGTCGGCCTGACCGATGGCCAGCGCGACATCCTGCTGTTCGCCTCCAATGGCAAGACCGTGCGCTTCGGCGAGGATAAAGTCCGCTCGATGGGCCGTACCGCAACCGGCGTGCGTGGCATCAAGATGCCGGCCGGCGAGGAAGTGGTCAGCCTGATCGTGGCCGAAAGTGCCGGTGGCATCGAGGACGAGAACGAGGACGACAACGGTGTCGAGGAAGCCACCGCCAATGGCGATGCGGTGATCGATAGTGCCGATGACGCCAGCGTGCAGTACATCCTGACCGCCACCGAGAACGGCTACGGCAAGCGCACCCCGCTGCCGGACTACCCGCGCAAGGGCCGTGGCACCCAGGGCGTGATCGGCATCCAGACCACCGAGCGCAACGGCAAGCTGGTCGCTGCGGTGCTGATGGGCTCGAATGACGAAGTCCTGCTGATCTCCGATGGCGGCACCCTGGTGCGTACGCGTGGCTCGGAAATCAGCCGCGTCGGCCGCAACACCCAGGGCGTCACCCTGATCCGCCTGTCCAAGGATGAGAAGCTGCAGGCGGTGGAGCGCTTGGATGCCTCGATCGATGAGGACGAGGACGAGGTGGCGGTCGCCACCCCCGCCACGACCGACGGCGCGCCGGCTGCGGCCAGCAGCGAGGACGCCGCGCAGGAATGACCCTGCCGCTGTGAGAGGTACCCGACGACGCCGGCCCTGTGCCGGCGTCGTCATTTCTGCGGATCTTCGTGGTGGATTCTCCGATCGCTGCGGACCCTCCGATCGCTGCGGTAGAGTCGACTGTCAGTCGACTGCTCTGCGCAGGCGATGAAAAGCCCGCGCTGCGCGCGATAGTCGACTAACAGTCGACTCTACCCAGCCGACAATCACCCAGTCGGCAACCACCCAGCCGACGATCACCCCGTCAGGTCCACCCAAAAAATGCGCGCGCGCTTCACATCGGCGGTGGGATAAGGGCGCATGCTGCCCCCGGAGATCGACGATGTCCGCCACGCCGCAATCCGCTCCTGCTCCCGTCCGCGCCTCCCGGCATCCCCTTGTCACCGTGCTGTCGCTGCTGCTGGTCGTGCTCGGCCTGGTCATCGGCGGCTTGGGGGCGTGGCTGCTCAGTCTCGGGGGCTCGGCCTACTACGCCATCGCCGGGGGCGGCCTGCTGGCCAGCGGCATCCTGCTGTTCGGCAACCGCCGCAGCGGGGCGCTGCTGTACGCACTGGTGTTCATTGGTACGCTGCTGTGGACCTGGTGGGAGTCAGGCAGCGACTACTGGCGCTGGGTGCCGCGGCTGGGCCTGGTGACCGCGCTCGGCATCGTGCTGGCGCTGCTCGCGCCGACCCTTCGCGAACCGGTTTCAAAGCGGCTGTCGCGCAGCGTGGCGGGCGTGCTGATGCTGGTGTTCGTGGCGGCCTTCGGTCTGGCTTTCGCCCCGCATGGCGAAGTGGATGGGCACTTGCCATTCCCGGAAGGCGCAGCCAGTGCCGGACTGGAACCTACGCGCGATACCACTGGCCTGCAGCCGGCTGACCAGCCCGCCGAAGGCGACTGGCCGGCCTGGGGGCGCAGCAATGCCGGCACCCGCTACTCGCCGCTGCAGCAGATCACCCCGGCCAACGTGGCCACGTTGCAGCTGGCCTGGCAGTTCCGTACTGGCGACATGCCGAACAAGCGCTGGGGTGCGGAAACCACGCCGCTGAAGGTCGGCGACCGCGTGTACCTGTGCACCGCGCGCAACCGCCTGATCGCACTCGACGCCGCCAGTGGCAAGGAACTGTGGCGGTTCGATCCAAAGGTGAGGGATGCTTCGATTCCGTATACCGCCGCCTGTCGTGGCGTGAGCTATTACGAGCAGCCCAGCACGCCGACCATTGCCGATGCGGCGTTGGCCGATGCCGCTGCGGATCTGGCCCTTCCCGAGCCACCGCCAACGGTCACCCGCAGCGCCGCACCCGGCAGCCGTCCGGCGTGCTGGGCGCGCATCATCGAAGGCACGTTGGACGGGCGCATCATTGCAGTGGACGCGGACAGCGGCCGTCCGTGCGTGCATTTCGGCAACAACGGCCAGGTCGACATCACCCTGGGCATGGGCGAGGTCCCACCGGGCTATGTTTCGATCACCTCGCCACCGGCCATCGTGCGTGGGGTGATCGTCACGGGTCACCAGGTGCTGGATGGGCAGCGCCGCGATGCGCCGTCGGGCGTGATCCAGGCCTACGACGCGGTCAGCGGCAAGCTGCGCTGGGCGTGGGACATGGACCAGCCCGAGCGCAGCGGACTGCCGCCACGCGAGCAGACCTATACGCGTGGCACCCCGAACATGTGGATCACGGCCACCGGTGATGAGGCGCTCGGGCTGGTCTACCTGCCGCTGGGCAATTCAGCCGGCGACTACTGGAGTGGCTCACGCACGGAAAACCAGAACCGCTACTCGACCTCGCTGGTGGCGATCGACGTCAGCACTGGCAAGCCGGCCTGGCATTTCCAGGCCGTGCGCAAGGATGTGTGGGACTACGACCTCGGTTCGCAGGCCAGCCTGATCGACTACCCGACGGCTGCAGGCAAGGTGCCGGCGATCCTGCTGCCGACCAAGCAGGGTGACATCTACATTCTCGACCGCCGCAACGGCCAGCTGCTGACCGCTGCCGAAGAGCGCAAGGTACCGGTGGGTGGCGTCGAGCCCGAGCAGCGTTCACCCACCCAGCTGTTCTCGCTGTACCACACGCTGCGTCGCGAGCATGACCTGACCGAGCGTGACATGTGGGGCATCACCCCGATCGACCAGCTGGTCTGCCGCATCCAGTTCCGCAAGGCGTACTACGAAGGCTTCTACACGCCGCCGAGCAGCGAGCGCCATTCCATCGAATACCCCGGTTACAACGGCGGCTCGGACTGGGGCAGCGTGTCCATCGACACGCGACGCGGCGTGATCGTAGCCAACTACAACGACATGCCCAACTACAACCGGCTGGTGCCACGCGCAGAGGCCGACCGGCTGGGCTGGTTGCCGCGCGAGAAGATCCGCGCCGACAAGGGCGGTGGCGAGGGCGCCGGCGATCCGCAGGTCGGCACGCCGTATGCCATCGACGTCAACGCCGGTTGGCGCCTGCCATTCACCGGCCTGCTGTGCAAGCAGCCGCCCTATGGCGGCATCCGTGCCATCGACCTGCGCACCGGCAAGCTGCTGTGGGACCGCCCGTTCGGCAGTGCGCGCGGCAATGGTCCGTTCGGCATCCGTTCCGGCCTGCCGATCGAGATCGGCACGCCGAACAACGGTGGTTCGGTAGTGACCGCCAGCGGCCTGATCTTCATCGCCGCCGCCACCGATGACCTGCTGCGCGCCATCGACCTGAAGACCGGCAAGGAGCTTTGGCATGCCAAGCTGCCTGCCGGCGGCCAGGCCAACCCGATGGTGTACGAGCAGGGCGGGCGCCAGTACGTAGTGATCATGGCCGGCGGCCACCATTTCATGGAAACCCCGAACGGCGATTATGTGATGGCGTTTGCGTTGCCCAGGTAACCGCAATGGGGGCGATGATCCACCCCCATTGCATGACGCTGGATCACACCGTCACCACCACCTTGCCGATCTGCTCGTTCGATTCCAGGTAACGGTGTGCCTCCTGGATCTGCGCAAACGGGAACACCTTGGCAATCTTTGGCGCCAGCGTGCCCTTGTCCAGGCCATCGACGATGAACGCCTTGGCGCGGGCCAGTGCTGCATCGTCAGAAACGATTTCCGAGTACAGATAGCCCTTCAGCGTCAGCGACTTGCCCAGCACGTTGAACAGCGGGAACGGCGTGGGTTCGCTGCTCAGCGCGCCGTATTCCAGCAGGATGCCGCCACGGGCCATCGCTTCGGTGAGCGGCACGAACTGCGGGCCACCGATCGGATCGAACACCACACGGGCACCGGCACCGCCGGTGATGCGCGCCACTTCGGTCACCAGATCCTGCTCCTGGGTGGCGATGACGTGGGCGGCACCGGCATCGAGCAGGGCCTGGCGCTTGCCCGGGCCACGGGTGACCGCGATCGGCGTGGCGCCTACTGCATTGGCGATCTGGATGGCGGCCAGGCCGACGCTGCTGCTGGCGGCGGTGATGATGACGAAATCCCCGGCGGCCAGGTGAGCCTGTTCCAGAAGCGCGCCCCAGGCGGTGACGTACTGCATCCACACCGCGGCCGCCGTTTCAAAGTCCAACGCCTGTGGGTGCTTGACCACCAGTCGTGCCGGCACGTTTGCCAGCTCGCCATAGGTGCCCCAGCGCGCAATGTCCAGCGGCGGTATCACGCTGACCGCATCGCCAGCAGTGAAGCCGCTCACCGTACTACCGACCGCTTCGACAACGCCCGCCGCTTCATAGCCCAGCCGGCTGGGGAACTGCGCTTCCTGCAGATAGGCGCCGTTGCGGAACATCACCTCGGCGCGGTTCAGGCCGATTGCCTTCACCCGGATCTGGACTTCGTCAGGGGCGGGGGCGGGAACGTCGATATCGTCGATGCGCAGCACATCGGCGGTGCCATATTCGTGGATGCGGACAACCTGGCTCATGGGGGGCTCCGAGAAAGGGCCGACGAGGGCGCCGGCGAAAGGGTGACCGCTACTGTGCGCGTAGTCTGCAACCAGAATAAGGGGTAATCTGGCGTTTCATTGAAAAGCAATTTTTTGCAATGGACCTGATCGTTCCCCTGCGGACCTTCGCCAAGGTGGCCGAGGTCGGCTCCTTCGCCGCCGCTGCCGAGGCATTGGACGTGTCGCCGCAGCTGGTCGGCAAGCACATCCAAGCGCTGGAGCAGCATCTGGGCGTGCGCCTGCTCAACCGCACCACGCGAAAGCAGAGCCTGACCGACTTCGGCCAGGCCTACTTGGCGCGGGCGCGGGTGATCCTGGAGGAAGTGGAGGGCGCCGAGGAATTGGCGGAAGTGGCGCGTGGACGGCCGATGGGGCGCCTGCGCATCAGCGCGCCGGTCACCTTCGGCGTGCACGCGCTCGGCCCGGCGGTGGTGGCTTACATGCAGCAGTACCCGGATGTGCAGGTCGATCTGAACCTGTCCAACAGCCTGGTGGACATCGTCGAGGACGGCTACGACCTGGTGTTCCGTACCGGTGACCTGGCCGACAGCGGGCTGGTGGCGCGACGGCTGGGGCCGTATCCGCTGGTCCTGTGTGCGTCGCCAGGCTATCTGGCTTCGCGCCCGGCCATCACCCATCCCAATGACCTGAGCCGCCACGAGTGCCTGGGCTTCGCGCATTCGATCATCCGCACACGCTGGAGTTTCCGCGATGCCGATGGCAGCGTGCTGACCGTGCCGGTGTCCAGTCGCTTCATGGTCAACCAGGCCGAGCCGCTGCTGACAGCGGCCGTGGGTGGGCTGGGATTGATCCTGCAGCCCTACGAAATGCTTGCCGCTGCGCTGGCGCGTGGTGAACTGGTGGAAGTGCTGCCGGACCATGTGCCGGTATCGACGTGGATCAACCTGGTGTATCCGCGCGACCGCCAGCTGACGCCCAAGCTGCGCAGCTTCCTGGACTTCTGCGTGGCGCGTTTCACAGAGCAGACGATGGCAAGGCGATAGCGTGGCATCGATCAGCATTCCTATGTTCCCATGCGAAGGACTCGCCCCGTGATGTCTCTCCTGCTGCCGCAGCATGCCGCCCGCGTCCTGCTGCTGGCGTCATTTTCCAGCGCCATCGTGCTTGCGCAGCAGACGCCTGCGCAGGCGTTGGCCGAGTGGGAGGTGCAAGGGTGCGCGGATGGCCTGGCGCGACCTGATACTGAATGCCAGGATTTCCTGCAGGCAATGGGCCGGAAGCCTCCGGAACTGCAGTATGTAGGCTGCAGCCAGGATGACGTGTCCTACATCAAGCCGATGGAGGCCCACTATCGTGTTTCAGGCGCGCAAGCGGCGCAGGTCGAAGCCTATCTGCACACGGCATTCGGCCTGCCTGCATTGCGCTACGTCTGTGTGGCTGGAGCAACGGCGCACCCTACTACTGGCGCGAAGGTCCGGATGCGGTGAGGTATCAGATCGGCATGGGGGTGGAATCGCTGCCGTACGAACGGGGCCAATGGCATAGCATCGAGGCATTCAACGTCACCGTCGAGGTGGTGCGGCAGCGTCCCTAGCGTGGATGCGGCGGGCCGATCCATCGTCTAGGATGCGCCCAGGGATACCCGCAAAGGAATTGCCATGAGGGCTGTTGGACGCCTGTTTCTCTGCAATGCGCTGGCCTGTTTGGTCCTGGTGACCGCCTCGGCATTTCCGGCAGTTGGCGCAGCATCTTCCGAGCGCGAACATCCACGCGCGCGCGATGCCATCGATGACTGGCTTGCCGCCTTCAATGCGGGCAGCCTCGAGGGGTTGCAGGCATTCGCCGACAGATATGCCAAGCAGGAGGGCAGCACGCCCAAGGACTATCTCGAGTTCCGCGAGAGCACGGGCCCGCTGAGCGTTCTGGAAACACTCGAGCGCGCGCCCAGCCAGGCGAAGGTGCTGGTGATGGGCCAGCTGAGCGAACGTGCGATGTGGGTGACGGCGGTCATGGACCCGGCCAACCCGTCGAACGTGAAGCAGTTCCAGATCGAGGGCACTGAAACGCCGGACAAATACAAGCCGGCACGAGTTGCATTGCCTGCGCTGATGGCTGATGCCGCGGCACGGCTGGAGGCGCTGCGGGCGCAGGACGCGCTGTCGGGTGCATTGCAGGTGGCGCAGAATGGCAAGGTGCTGCTGGACTGGCGCGGTGGCGATGCCGATCGCACCGCTGGCATTCCAGTGGACGTGGATACACAGTTCCGCCTTGCGTCCTCCAACAAGATGTTCACCGCAGTGGCCGTCCTGCAGCTGGTGCAGGACGGCAAGCTCAGTCTCGATGACACGATCGGCAGTCACCTGCCGGACTATCCGAACAAGGCCGTTGCCAACAGCGTAACCGTTCGCCAGCTGCTGTCACATACCAGTGGCCTGGGCGACTTCTTCGGTGACGATTTCGAACAGTATTCCGCGTCGTTGAAGACGCTGGATGACTACGTGCGTCGCTTTGCCAAGGATGCGCCGCAATTCACGCCAGGCAGCCAGGACAGCTACTCGAACTATGGCTTCATCGTGCTTGGGCGGATCATCGAGGCCGTCTCCGGGCAGTCGTACTATGCCTATGTGGAGCAACACATCCTGCGCCCGGCGGGCATGATGGGCACCGGCTTCGAACCGGAAACAGTGAACGTCCCGCAGCGTGCCGTCGCCTACACGAAGAAGGACGGGCAATGGGTCCGTGAAACGAAGTCGCTGCCCTGGCGCGGCATGTCAGCCGGTGGGGGCTACAGCGCGGTGGGCGACATGGTGAAGTTCGCCGAGGCATTGCGCAGTGGAAAGCTGGTCTCACCTGCATTGCTGCAGCAGGCCACCACGGCGCAGAACCACAAGGGCTGGTATGGATTCGGCTTCGTGGTGCAGGGCAAGGGCAGGGAGCACCAGTACGGCCACGAAGGCGGTGCGCCCGGATCGAACAGTGCCATCGTGGTGATGCCCGCACAGGGCTATGTGATCGTTGGCCTGGCCAATGTCGATCCGGATGCGATCAGCAACGTGGTCAACTACATCGCGCGAAGAGTGCCGTTGTAGCCCCGAGCGACTGTGCTGCAGCGATGTTGACGCTGGGGCAGTTGGCGGACCAGAATCGGTCCATGAGCCGATTCCTTCCCGTGGTGTGTCTGGTCGCCAGCATGGTGCTCCTGCTGCGCGGGGTGCACGTGATACTCAGGGGTGTCCCGGCGATGGCCAGCGAAGGTACCAGTGCTGCGTATGCACAAGGTTACCTGCATGGACAGGCAGCAGCCGGGTGGGTGTTGATTTCCGCTGCGGTAGCCTGTGCACTCATTGCCTGGTACCGGGCGCGCGCCAGGAAGTGAGAGACGGGCGCATCAGCGCGGCACCCGCACCATCTTCGTCATCAAGTGTTCCACCACGCCCGCCGGGTCCGCCGTGCGGCCCACATGCGTGCTCGACATCTGCACAACCGAACTGCGCTTGGCGGTAAGGAAATGGAAGCGCGCACGCGCGGGCAGCTGTGCGATCGGCCCGGCGCTGGCGTCGCCGCGACAGATCGCCACGATCGCATCCAGCCACGGCTGCAGCGCCTCCTGGTCCAGCGCCGGCGCGAAGGCGCGCAGGCGCGCAGGATCGATCTCGATGGCCGCCTCCAGATGACGCACACCAGGGCAGGAGACGATCACCCCGACGTTGATGAACTCCTCGCGTTCCACCCGCGGTACCACGCGGATGACCGCATAGTCATACGTGTGCAGCGTGGGCACGGATGGCCTCCTGCACGAACACCGCACGCACTTTCAGGCGATGCTTGAGATAGTCGATGTAGCCTTGGCGATAGGCCTGCGGGCTTTCGAATGCCGGCTCGTTGACCAGCCAGCTGTCCGGCACCAGGCCGACGATGCGCTCGATCTCGGCATCGGTCAGGCGCGCGGCCAGTTCGGCATCCACCTCGGCGACGCGGCTGGCGAACGACAGCAGCACGTGGTCGCGGATCAGCACGAACGGCTTTTCGCAGGCATCGCCGGCGTTGGCCCAGTCGTGATGGAAATACATGGCGGCACCGTGATCGATCAGGTACAGCTTTCGATGCCACACCATCAGGTTCGGATTGCGCGTGGTGCGATCGACATTGCTGGTGAGCGCATCGAACCAGACGATGCGCGAGGCCAGGTCGGCGTCCACCGGCATCGCCGCAGGGTCGTAGTTGATCGCACCGGGCAGGTAGTCCAGGCCCAGGTTCAGGCCCTCGCTGGCGCGGATCAGCTCCTGGATCTCCGGGTCCGGTTCGGTGCGGGCGAACTCGCGGTCCAGCTCCACGAACAGGATTTCCGGAATCGGCAGGCCCAGCGTGCGCGCCATTTCGCCGGCGATCAGCTCGGCGATCAGCGCCTTCGGGCCCTGGCCGGCGCCACGGAACTTCAGCACGGCCATGCCGTCGTCGTCGGTCTCGACCACGGCCGGCAGGGAGCCACCTTCCCGCAAGGGCGTGATGTAGCGGAGGGCATGTACGGTGCGCATGGGCGCATTCTAGCGTGTTGCAGGTGCAACCCCCTGATCGGCGAGGACCGAGTTCGGCCTTCACCTGTCCCTTCCGCCTGTGATGGCAGCATCGTGCTCCAGGAACCCTTGGGTTCATGGGCGTACTGGCACTCTCGATGCAGAGGCTTCAGGCCGGGCATTTGCTCGGCTGCCAGCGACGCGCACTGCGAAGCGGAAACCTCATCCACGATGTCCTGCAGGCTACGGAGGTGCACCGATGAGCGACGAATTCACTCCCATGCTGCCGCCCTTGGACGACGCCAAGGTCGAGGAAATGATCGGCAAGGTCGTACTGGTAGGGGTGACCCGCTATGGCGGCGACGGCCAGGTAAAGGGGCTGGAGCAGTATGCCGGCACGGTGCTGCGCATCAGCGCCGACGAGGGCGTGGTGCTGGCCGACGAGAATGATGGCCACGAGCGCTATCTGCCGCCGATGCTGGACCAGTACCAGCCAGCCGAGCCTGGGGAGTACCGCATGCACACCAGCGGCATGATCGTGGTCGATCCCGATTACCTGGCCACCTGGGACCTGCACGCGCAGCAGTAGTGCCAGGCCACGCCCGGCAGGTGCCGGCAGTTCCGCGGCACCTGCCGGGGCTGCACTTTGCCCCATCCGGCCACTAGCCCTTCCGGCCCATTCACGACAACCCCTGCGGTGCTAGATTCGGGTTCATGCCCGATTCCGGGTACCCATTCACACCCAGGGGATAAGGATGCTGATCCGTCGAACCTCTCTGGCGGCGGCCGTTGCCGTTGCCACCGTCGGCCTGCTGGCCGCTGGCCCGTCTCTTGCCGACTACGCCAAGCCGCCGGAACACCTGCTCAAGGTGCTGAAGGCACCGCCGCCGCCGGCGCCGAACGTGGCCCCGGGCGGCCAGCGCCTGCTGCTGACCACCGCGCAGACCTACCCGTCAATCAGCCGCGTCGCCCAGCCTTACCTGAAGCTGGCCGGCGTGCGCCTGGAGCCGAAGAACCGCAGTCGCCATGACACCCCCGGTGGCTACGGCATTCCGGCCTGCGTGGCCGACTTCACCCTGGTCGACATCGGCAGCGGCAAGGAGACCAAGGTCAACCTGCCGCAGGGCTGCGCCACCGGCGCGTTGTGGTCGGCCGATGGCAGCCACTTCGCCTTCCAGAATGCGGTCGATACCAGCGTGCAGCTGTGGGTGGGCGATGCGGCAACCGGCCAGGTGAAGCAGGTGCCGAACGTGCAGCTGAACCCGATTTTCGGCTATACCGTGCAGTGGCTGGGCGGCAGCCAGAACCTGCTGGTGAAGCTGGTGCCGGCCAACCAGGGCCCGGCGCCGTCCAATGGCGGCGTGCCGACCGGTCCGGACGCGCAGGAGTCGCTGGGCAGCAGCGGCGAAAGCAGCACCTACGAAGCCCGCGACACGCTGACCAGCGTCCATGACGAGAAGCTGTTCGCCTATTACGGTACCTCGCAGCTGGCCGTGGTCGATACCGTCGCCAACCGCGTGCGTCCGGTCGGGCAACCGGCGCTGTTCAATGAAGTCAGCGCCGCGCCCGATGGCGTGCACGTGCTGACCGAATCGATCAAGGCACCGTATTCGCATGCGGTGACCTACCAGCGTTTCGCCAACGACGTGGCCGTGCTGGACATCGCCAGCGGCAAGTCCACGCCGATCGCCAGCCTGCCGTTGGCCGACCGCGTGCCGGTGCACGGCGTACCGGAAGGTCCGCGCGGTTTCGACTGGCGTGCCACCGATCCGGCCACCCTGGTCTATGCCGAAGCGCTGGACAAGGGCGACTGGAAGGTCAACGTGCCGCATCGCGATCGCGTGCTGATGCTGAAGGCGCCGTTCAACGGCAAGCCGACCGAAATCACCCGTACCGCGCAGCGATTTGAGGGCTTCGCATGGACTGCCGATCCGGCCGTGGCGTTCCAGTTCGAGAACGACGAGAACCGCCACTGGATGCAGACCCGCATCGTCGATGTGGACCAGCCGAAGAAGGAAGGCCGCCTGCTGTGGGACATGTCCAGCGATGAGCTGTACGGCAACCCCGGCAACCTGGTCTTTACCCGCCTGCCGAACGGCGCACAGGTCGTGCGCCAGGAGGGTAATCACGTGTTCCTGAGCGGCCGTGGCGCCTCGCCGCAGGGCGACCGTCCGTTCCTGGACCGCCTCGACCTGGGCACGCTGAAAAGCGAGCGCCTGTTCCGCAGCAGCGCCGATGCCTACGAGCAGTTCCTCGGTTTCAGCAACACGCCGGGGCGCTACCTGACCTGGCACCAGTCGGTAATCGATCCTCCGAACGCCTTCATCCGGCAGCGGGGTGAGGCAGTGGCTGATGCGAAGACCGGCGAGGCGCAGTTCGCGTCCACCGCGACCGCGCTGACCAGGCTGGTCGACCCGACCCCGGAAGTGCGCCAGATCAAGAAGCAGCTGGTGACCTACAAGCGTGCCGACGGCGTGGACCTGTCGTTCACCCTGTACACGCCGCCGGGCTACAAGGAAGGCCAGCGCGTGCCGGCGATCCTGTATGCGTACCCGGCCGACTTCGCCAATGCCGCGCAGGCCGGCCAGGTGTCCGGTTCGCAGCAGACCTTCACCCGTCTGCAGCCGTACCGCCTGATGCTGCTGGCCGGCTACGCGATCATCGACAACGCCTCGTTCCCGATCGTCGGCGACCCGAAGAACGCCTACGACACCTACCTGGAGCAGCTGGAAGCCGACGCCAAGGCGGCGGTGGACAAGGCCGTGGACATGGGCGTGGTCGACCGCAACCGCATCGGCGTGACCGGTCACAGCCATGGTGGCCTGATGACCGCCAACCTGATTGCGCACACCAACCTGTTCAAGGCCGGCGTGGCGACCAGTGGGTCGTACAACAAGACCTTCACCCCGTTCGGCTTCCAGAACGAACGCCGCTCGGTCTGGCAGGCGCAGGACGTGTACCTGAAGGCCTCGCCGTTCTTCTATGCCGACAAGATCAAGCTGCCGCTGCTGCTGGTCCACGGCGAGGACGACGCCAACCCGGGCACCGAGCCGTTCCAGTCGCGCAAGCTGTACCAGGCGATCCGCGGTAACGGCGGCACCACCCGCCTGGTGATGCTGCCGAACGAACCGCACTGGTACACCGCGCTGGAATCGAACGAGCAGCTTGTAGCGGAAATGCTGAACTGGTTCGACACCTACGTGAAGAACGCCAAGTAAGGGAACAGAAAGGCCACCTCCGGGTGGCCTTTCTGTCTCGGGATGTGAGTGGGCAGACGGCCTGGATCCGGATGCGCAATCGGGAATCGGGAAGCCACCTGCCATGCGGCACCCGGGTCCACCCGGGCTGCTAAGCTGGGAAAGGAAACAGACCAGGAGACATCGATGCATCGCAATGGAATGCGCGCCATCACTTTTGTCATCGCGACGCTGTTGGCCGGGATGACACACGGAGTGGAAGCGCAGGCTCTGCGGGCAGATGACCGCAGCTACTTTGGCAGCGCCTCCCTTGAACGTGAGGCATGGCAGAACCTCGAGCGCAGCGCCGATGCCCTCAAGGCCCTTCAGGCGCCGCCAGAGGTGCGGTTCCAGCAGGCCGAGCAGCTGTATGGCGAGTGCCTCCGGCACCATGGCTACCTGCATCTTCAGGCAGCGCGCAATGCTGATGATGCCCGGCTGGCCAACACCCAGGGCGAAGTGGCCGGCACATGTGGACGCATCGCGGCGATTGCCAAGCAGGCATTACGTGATGCGCCCGCGCAGGCTGCCTGGATCGAGCCGCATGCCGACCTGCGTGAACGGGCGTTGCGGGAAGGTGTGCAGCCGGCCAATGCAGCGCTGGTGGATGCGGTCGACACGTTGGCCGACCCGGCGCTGGACAGCTTCGGGCGACTGCACCGGCAGCTGCTGCAATCGGCGCCCTTTGCGCGCTTCGAACATGAAGGCGGCACGTTTGACAGCCGCACCGATGCGCGAGCCCTTTCCCGCCTGCCGGACCGTTCACTGCGCGAAGCGGCATGGCGTGCTTACTGGCAGGGAATGGCGTCGCGGCGCCGCGAAATGGCAACGGTGCTGCTGGGCCTGGTCCGCCTCAACGAGCAAGCGTCGGAACTGCAGGGCGATGGAACTGCGCCTGACCGCAGCTACCGGCACATGGGCCTGGATCAGGCCGCCGTCGACGCGACACTGGCGGCGGTAGCGCGCCACGCGCCGCTGCGACGCAACTACCAACAGATGCAGTTGACCCATCTTGAGCGCATGGGCCAGGCCTCCCCAAGGATCTGGGACATGGGCCTGCCTGATGCGGGCTATATCCCTCCGCCGCTTGACCTGGCGCAATTGCGCGATGCGGCAGCGGCATCGATGCAGGTGCTGGGGCCGGACTACGTGACAGGGCTGCGCGGGCTGCTCGATCCTGCGGGCGGACACATGGATCTGGGTGGATCGGCAGGGCGGCGCGCGATGGATGCGTTTTCGATCAGCGCCCCTGGCGCGCCTTCGCTGCTGTTCGTTGGTCATCGACAGGGCGATCTGGAGGGGGATGTCCAGATCGCTCACGAAGCCGGCCATGCCATGCATGGGCAGTGGATGCAGCGCGGTGGCGCATTCTCGTTCCAGCGCAACGGCAACAAGTGGTTGACCGAGGCCTTCGCCATCTACAACGAACTGAAGTTCCGCGATCAGCTCTATCGGCAGGCCAGCGATCCACGTGCCAAGGCGTATTACCTGAAGTCGTTGCTCGATGACATCATCCTGCAGCTGTTTG
The DNA here is from genome assembly GCF_029839005.1 of Stenotrophomonas sp. GD03958. NCBI lineage: Bacteria > Pseudomonadati > Pseudomonadota > Gammaproteobacteria > Lysobacterales > Lysobacteraceae > Stenotrophomonas > Stenotrophomonas sp. GD03958. The sequence continues at coordinate 60,679 of NZ_JAOBZT010000008.1, forward strand.
TATCGTCTGAAGAGGCCGATCTGGAACAGTCCATCTATCAGCAAGTGGCCGCCGATGAGGTTGGCAACGCAGACGCGCTTGATGCGATGACGGTGAAGGTACTGGGCCGGTATGGGGGCGCATCGGAGCAGTATCCCGAGCTGCGCAGCACCTGGGTATCCAAGCGGCTGATGTATGAGGATCCGCTTTACCTGGCCAATTACCTGTATGCCGGATTGATTGCGGTGCAGCTCTTCGCACAGGACCAGCAGGATCCGGAGGGATTCAGGGAGCGCTATCTGGCCGTCCTGGGCGAAGGGTTTGATCGCCCGCCGCAGCAGCAGGTCGAGCAGTTGCTGAATGCGAAGCCCGACTGGCCACGCCTGGTCGAGGAGGATCTTGGCATCTTCCAGCAGTACCTGGCGCAGCTGCAGGTACTGCACGCGGAAATCGAGCGCCAGCGCGGTCGCTGAGGCGACAGCCTGCTGCTGACCGGCACCCGGGTGATGTACGCGGTGCGCAGCGAGCCGGACGCGCTTTCCGCGGTCCTCGACTCGGCCAGCAATGCGCTGGCCGCGCGCGAAGCGAACCGGATGCGGCCCCAGGGTGACCTCGTGTCATTGGCCGTTGCGATTGCGTAACCGTATGTGATGCGGGTGCAATGGCGTGCGGAAGCTGCGATACGCTGCAGGCCTGTTGCTGTCTGCCAGGGGTTTCACCAATGAAGTCCAAACGTATCGCCGCAGTGTTGGCGCTGGTGATGACGCCGATCCTGCATGCGCGATCACTCCCCTCCGAACTGGCGCAGCTGGGCATTGTTGCCGGCATGCCTTATGCCAAGGCCAAGCGCCTGATGGATGCGGCAGGGTGGCAGGCGAGTCCGGTCCAGGGCGCGCCTGAGTCACTCGAGGGCTTTCCGGAAGTTGGATGCCAGAAGGGCGCCAAGCAATGCGCAACAACCTTCGAAAAGGGCGGGCAGCAGGTCGCGATGCGGCTGGGCACTACCCTGGCAGGGCAGCCGTTCGTACAGGGCGCTGATTGAGCGCCTGCTGCGCTCACGCCAGCGGCAGACGGTCCTGCGCGTGCGACAGGCGGTCGTGCAGCGCACGCACGTGCTCGGCCTTGGCATGGATGCGCGCGGTATCACCGAAACTGCGCAGGTAGGTGCACGCGGCAAAGCCAGCGCTCTTCTTTTCGTATTCGGCAATCCAGGCCAGACGGTCCGGGTTGTTGGCCTGTTCGGCTGACCACGCGGCCACCGGTGGGCGGATGCGGTATTTCAGGCCGACGCGCCAGGGCTTCGGTGTCAGTCGCGCACGGAAGCAATGCTGCAGCCGACACATGCGCGCGTACAGGGCGTCGGTACCCAGCGCCTTGAAGAAGGCCTGCAGTTGCTCGTCCTCGGGCGAGAACGTGGCATGCATGACCAGCACGCGTAGTCCGGCTGGCGTGCGGTAGGCGCGCAGATGCCAGTCCGGATGCTGTTCGCTGAAGGCCACGACCCGCTGCAGCGCCACACCTTCGGCGCCACCGGCGGCGGCCAGCCGCCGCCTGCGCTGCATCAGCATCGCGGCATTCACCAGCACTACGGCCGCCACGCCCAATACTACTCCCACCAGCCAGTGCCACAGCAGGGTGCCGACGATGGCGCCAGCAAACAGCAGCGCTGCGGCGATGACAGCGGGCATCACGCAACCCGCCGGTGGCTGCGCATGGTCGATATCGGCGAACAGCACGTCAGGGGTATTGAGGCAGAGCGCACCGTAGCTGTTGCGGGTGATGATGACGTCGCCGTCGCGCTGCACGATCTGCTCGCGGATCGGAACGCCCTCCACGCCGTAGTTGCTGCGCACTTCGCGACGCGGCAGCACCTGCCCGGCGAGGATGGCATTGAGGGCTTCGTTGGCGCGGCGGTCGGCGTGCACCTGCGCCTCGGCAGGGCCTTCGTCGGACCAGCCGAAGCGGCGCACGACCACCGGCCGGCCACGGAAACGGGCCTGCAGGCGGGCTTCGGCCCAGTACGCGGGAACGATCATCATCGTGCGGTGCTCCATCTTCCATGGCAGGTGCCGAGGCGAGTCTGGCACAGCGCCGGTGCGCCCGCATCCGCCTGCTGCAGTGGGCCGGGCGGAGTGATAGATTGCGCGCTTCGCATGCACTCCACCAAGAACGGAGCGATGTTCATGATCCTGCGCGGCCTGTTGGCCCTGGCCTGTGCCGGGGCGGTAGGCGTGGCCACCGCAGCGGTACCGGCAGGGCCGCAGATCCTCACCGAGGATGTCAGCCGTTTCTATGCACTTTATGACAGCGCTGGCGGCAAGCCCAGCGTTGCGCAGCTGCGTGGATACCTGGCCGAGGGTTCGGCGGGCCTGGCCGAACTGGCGAAGGTGCGCCGCACCCCCGAGCGCATTGCCGAGTCCATCGCCAACCAGCCGGAACTGTATGCGCAGGGACGAAGCTGCCTGGCCGAACTGCCAGCGGTGAAGCAACGCCTGACGCAGGTGTTTTCCAACCTGCAGGCGATCTACCCACAGGCTGCGTTTCCGCCGGTGACCATCGCGGTGGGCCGTGGCCGTCCGGTCGGGCTGACCTCGAAAAGCGGGGTGATCATCGGCCTGGAAGCGCTGTGCGCAGCCGATTTCATGAATCCCAATGTGCAGGACCGCTTCGTGCACGTGATTGCGCACGAGTACGTGCACATCCAGCAGACGGGCCTGACCGACTTCGAGCCGGGAGACCCGCATGCGACGGTGCTGCGTGTTTCGCTGGGGGAGGGCATCGCCGAGTTCATCGCCGAACTGATTTCCGGCAACGTCGGCAACGGGCGCCACGCGGCCTGGACCCGTGGCCGGGAAGTGCATATCGAAAGCGCGTTCGCGCTGGATCTGGACAGCACCGATCTGTCGCCGTGGCTGTACAACTACATGCCGGGCTCGCAGGAACCCTACGACCTGGGGTACTGGGTGGGTTACCGCATCGCCAAGGCCTATTACCTGCAGGCCAAGGACAAGCGTGATGCGGTGCGCGCGCTGATCCAGCAGGACAACCCCAAGGCGATCCTGGCTGCCAGTGGCTGGACGCCCGGCATGTGGATGCCGGCCAAGGTGACCGGCGTGGCAGCGCGCGCGGCAGCACGCTGATTGCAGGCCGGGGCGCTAGACTGCCACCGTGAACCGGGAGAGTCTCCATGCGTATTCCTGTAGTGCTTGCCGGAACGTTGGCCATCGCCTTCAGCATTGGCTTGACCGTTCCGACCGCGGCTGCTGAAACGGGCGCGGTCAATCCGATGCTGCTCAAGCCCGTAGAGCAGCTGCGCCCTGATGAGATTCGTTTCATGCAGCAGCGCCTGGCTGATTGGCCGCAGCTGCAGCACTATCGTGATGCCAACGCGCGACTGCCCGCGGCGGCGCCGGGCCAGCCACGCGTGGTCTTCTTCGGCGACTCCATCACCGAAGGCTGGGGCAGGGAAGGCAGCGCGGCTTTCTTCCCCGGCAAGGGCTGGCTCAACCGCGGTATCAGCGGCCAGACCACGGCACAGATGCTGGTGCGCTTCCCGCAAGACGTGCTGGCGCTGAAGCCACAGGTGGTGGTGATCCTGGCCGGTACCAACGATATTGCAGGCAACACCGGTCCATCCACGCAGGCGATGATCGAAGACAACCTGCACGCGATGGTGGACCTGGCCCGCGCACATGGCATCGCCGTGGTGCTGGCATCGGTGCTGCCGGTCAGCGATTACCCATGGATGCCCGGGATCGCGCCTGCGCCCAAGGTGCGTGCGCTGAACACGGCGTTGAAGCGCCATGCCGATGCACAGCAGCTGGTCTATCTGGACTACCACACGCCGATGGCCAATGCCGCCGGCGGACTCGATCCGCAGCTGGCCGAGGATGGCGTGCATCCTACGGCGAAGGGCTATGCGGTGATGGCGCCGCTGGCCGAAGCCGCAGTCAAGCGCGCGCTGCAGCAGAGGTCGCAGCGGCAGGCAGGCTTGTCGACCCCCACGTATCGAAACTGATCAGCAGCGGATCTACCGCCCTGTACTGGGGCATCAGCCTACTGCGGCGCGGCGGAAAGCGCCCCATGCAGGTCGCCCCCATCTGTGCCTCAGGCATCGTCCTGCTTCAACGCCGCATCGGCCGCCAGCAGCGCCTCGGCGGCTGCACTGAGCGACGGCGACGGTGGGGCGACCACGCCGATCGCTTCCATCATCTTCGGCATGCCCAGGAACTGGCGCGCGCGACGGTCGTAGATGCCGGTGACCAGCAGCGCACGTGTGGCGATCTTCTGCTCGGGCCCGATCAGCACGCGCTGCTCCATGATGCCGCGCGAGCCGACCCAGCCGACCAGGCGCGTTTCCAGGGTAAAGCGCTGGAACGGCTTGAGTTCGCGGCGGAACTGGATGGTGCCGGCACCGACGATCGGTGCCCACTTCTCGCGCAGCGCGACCCGGCCCAGGCCCATGCGCAGGATCAGGTCCAGCCGGCCCAGATCGAAGATGTTCCAGTAGCGGCCGTTGGTCATGTGCAGGTTGCTGTCCAGGTCGTTGGGCAGTACCCGGAACTGCAGCCGTGAGACCCCGAACGGGGCCTCCAGCTTGGGCCGGAACAGGCCGCTCAGCAGCAGGTGGAGCAGGCGGAACCAGAGGTTCATGGTTATGACGACTGTTATAAAATCGCCGATACGCTAATCTATGACGACTGTCTTAGCAAGGCGATCGCCGTGAGTCCACGACCCTCTGATGCCCCGGCACGGGTGATTGATGCCGCAGCACTGATGCTGGCGCGGGTAGGCCTCAATGCCACCAGCATCCGTGAGGTGACCAAGCTGGCCGAGGCGCCGTTGGGCTCGACCTACCACCATTTTCCTGGCGGCAAACAGGAGCTTCTGGCGCGCGCCACCTACGTGGCTGGCGACAAGGTGGAGGCGCTTCTCGTTGAGCTGTTGAAAGGCGGAGCCGTGCAGGGCCTGCAGCAGTTCCTGGCGATGTGGCGCGAGCGCCTGCTGCGCTCCGGGTTCCGCGCCGGCTGCCCGGTGCTGGCCGCCGCGGTCGAGGAACCGGTCGAGGCGGTTCCCAGCCAACCGCGCGTGGCCGCCGCAGAGGTGTTCATGCGCTGGCACGGCCATCTTGCCTCGGCGTTCGTCGCTGAAGGGCATGCCCCGGCAGCGGCGGGTGAACTGGCCAGCCTGGTGATCGCCAGCGTGGAAGGTGCGGTGGCGTTGTGCCGCGCGCTGCAGGACATCGCCCCGTTCGACCAGGTCGCAGCGCAGTTGCTGAAGGCCGCCGCGCCACCTGAGCGCTAGAATGCACCCGAACGCGCTACTGCGTGCCCGGCAAGGATGTCCGCATGTTGCACCACCTTTCCCTCGGCGTTCGTGACCTTGATATCGCAGGCCGCTTTTATGACGCCGCGCTCGCCGCACTCGGGTACCGCCGGGTGTTCGAGGACGAGACCGCGATCGGCTATGGGGTGGCCGATGATGAAGACGCGTTGTGCCTGAAGCTGCGTGATGACGCCGCAGCGCCGGGCCCCGGCTTCCACTTGGCGTTCGCTGCAGCGTCCGCAGCGGCGGTGGATGCCTTCCACGCAGCAGCCATCGCCAACGGAGGCGCTGACAATGGAGCGCCCGGACTGCGCCCCGATTACGGTGACTTCTACTACGCCGCGTTCGTGGTCGACCCCGAGGGCCATCGCATCGAGGCGGTGACCAAGGCGCGGCCGGCGTGAAGCAGCCGGGCATTCCGGCGCCAGCCCGCTGAAGCTGCCAATCGCATGCCGTAGCGCGGCATGGCCCATACCAGGCCGGCGATCGGCCAGCGCCCGTCCGCCCCTGGTACTCCCCAAGCCGTAGAGGCACGCGCAGTTTTCGATCCTGCCCGACTCTGCGCTATTATCCGCCGGGGCCTCGGAACGTGGCCCGGCTTCAATCAACCCTGACAAGGACAAGCGCATGGATGTCGCTGCACGCAGGAACAGGACGTTGTTTCGTTGGATCATGGTGACGCTGCTGGCGGTGTTGTTGCCGTTTGCAGCACTGGCGCAGCCGGCAGCCGGGCAGGGCGATGGCGCTGAAGCCGCCACTGCCGCGGATGAGGCGCAATGTCGCGCCTGCACTTATGAGCGCATCGGGCCCAAAGTCGATATCGGGCTGGTTGCACTGGTGTCGCTGCTGGTGGTGGGTCTGCTGATCGCAGCGTCGCGGGAATGGGGCACCACCTCGCAGCGCTGGACCTGTCGCACCCTGGCCCTGCTGCTGGTGGGTATCAGCGCAGCGTTGCTGTGGTGGGCCGGCAGCATCGTCTACCTGGGTTACAACCCGTGGCAGGAAATGGCGGCTCCCGTCGATGGCTCGCTCACCTCGACACTGCTCAATACCTCACCGAAGTGGCTGGCGGCGCTGGTGTTGATTGGTTTCGCGCCTTCCATCTGGAAGCGCAGCGAACGCCTGCCGGCCTGGCGTATCGGCTGACCCTGGAACGACGGCGCCGGGTCAGACCCGGCGCCGCCTGCGGCCATCAGTCAAAGCGCCAGCGCACGCCCGCATAGACGCCACGACCTTCGCCCGGGGTCGAGCGCGCGACATCCTTGCCGGCGTCGTCGTAACCCGGCGTGACCGTAGCAGCGTAGTGGCGGTTGCCGATGTTGCGCATCTCCACCCAGGCCTGCCAGCGGCCACCCGGTGCGTCGTATCCGATGCGGCTGCCGAAGATCACATGGCTGTCGGCCCAGTAGCTGTTGGCGTAGTCGACGGCGATGCGTGAGGCGTATTCGGTATTGAGCGCAGCGTACAGGCCGGAGGCATGATCGAAGCGCAGCTCGGCCTGGTAGGCGTGGCGCGGCAGGCCGGGCAGGCGGTTGCTGCCGAAACGCGCGTCGTGGCGATAACGGAAGTCGCTGAAGGTGTAGGCCTGACGCAGCGACAGGCGGCCCGGTGCGGCCTGCCACAAGGTGTTGTCCAGACCTGCTTCGATGCCACGGTGCACGGTGGGGCTGGCGTTGTTTTCTGCGATGAACAGGTTCGGCACCGGTTGCAGTTCCACGCTAAGCAGCTCGTGATTCACATGCGCGTAGTAGCCGGTCAGTTCCCAGCGACCCACCGCCGCATCACCGCGCGCGCCCAGTTCCAGCGTGGTGGCGGTCTGGTTCTGCATCGGCACCGGCGCGCGCTGGCGGCCGCTGGACGGGCCATTGCCTGGCCCGAAGTACTGGTTCGAGCCCCAGATCATCGACCACGGGTGCGGCGCCTCCACCGAGCGGCTGAGGTTGCCGAACCACTGGGTCTGCGCGCTGCGCTGCCAGGTGAAGCCCAGCCGCGGCGCGTAGTCCCAGTCGTGGTCGCGCAGGCGGCCGCCGCTGCTCGGCCAGGTCACCTGCACGTCGCGGCGGGTGTTGATCAGTGCCAGCCCAGCCTGCATGCGCAGCCGGTCATTGAAGGCGAGGGTGTTGCTGACGTGCAGTGTGCTGTCGGTGCCGTGGTGGCGGAAGTCACGCGTGCGCGTACCGGCGGCATAGCCGTTGCTGGCAAAGCGCAGCGACTCGCGCACATCGGCGTCCAGATCGTGGGTGACGCGCAGACCGACCGTGGTTTCGCTGTCCAGGCCGAACAGCTGGTGGCGATGGCGGTAGTCCAGCGTGGCGTTGAGGTTGGCGTAGTCCAGCTGCTGCCGGTAGAGGCTCTCGTTCAAGTCCATCGGGTACGTGTGGTAGACCAGCCCGGCCTGCAGCGAGGAATCCTCATCGATCTGCACCGTGGTGACGTTGCCCACCCAGGTGCTGCCCGGCTGCGGGCGACGCGCATCGATAGCCAGGTTGGCCGCGTTCGCGGCGCGTGGATCGTTGCGGATCTGATCGCGGGTCAGGCGGCCGGGCGTTTCATGATTGGTTTCGCGATAGCGCACGAAGAAGCGCGTCTGCAGGTCGGACGTGATCTGCCAGCCGATGTTGGCCATCGCGCCCTTGCCGTCGCCGCGCGCATGGTGCTGATAACCATCGAACTCGGTATCGGTGTAAGCCAGGAAGTAGTCGACATCACCGCTGACGCCGCCCCAGCTGATGCCGCGCTTCTGGTAGCCACGGCTGCCGGCTTCGTAGTGCAGCTGCACGCCCGCCGAATCACGTCCGCTGCGGCTGACGTAGTCGATGGCGCCGCCCAGCGCGAGCGCGCCGCGTTCGAAGCCGTTGGCGCCGCGCAGCACTTCCACGCGCGACAACCACAGCGGTTCCAGCAGCTCGTAGGGCGTGCCGCCCGGGCCGGTCAGTGGCAGGCCGTCGATCGACACCGCAATGCCTGAGGCATGCGCGCCGGGGCCCCGGTTGATGCCCGAGCCCCGGATCGAGATCCTGGTGCCCTCGTTGCCCGGCGACTGCGCACTGATGCCCGGCTGGTAGGCCAGCACATCGGCACTGCTGGACAGTCGGCTGTCGGCCTTGGCCACGTCGATGACGTTGCTGGCGCCGGGCACGCGCTTCAACGCCTCGCGCGCCTGCGCGCTGGCATCGGCTGCAGTGACCTGTACGGCATCCAACGTGGTGGCCTGCGGGACTGCAGCGGCAGTGGAGGCGAGGCCAAGGGAAACGGCCAGAGACAGCAGCGAGGGGATGGGGCGGTACGACGAGAGCGACATGCGGGAATGCTGTAAACCACGAAAGTGGCGCGCAAGTTAACAGGTCGGCGGCGTCACGTCACCCGTCGCTCGCGTATGGCCGCCCGCAACATCCATGTAGAGCCGAGCCCGTGCTCGGCTATCGCACGCAGCGCGGGTCTCCTGCGATCGCAACGAAGAGCAGCCAAGCATGGGCTCGGCTCTACAGCAGGGTTTAGGGCGAGGGCTTCGCCAGCGCCTTGGCCTTCGCGTACAGCGCCTTGGCAGTCTCCGCCTCACCCAACGCCGCATGGCACTCCGCCAAGCTGTCCCAGACGTTGGCGGATTGCGGATACAGCTCGGTGTTGAGCGTGAACACCTTCAACGCTCTGCGTGCACCAAGGCTCTCGCGAATGGCATAGCCATCGGCATTGATCGCGCGCTCCAGTTCGCCGGTGGGAACGCCATTACTGTCGCGCAGCCAGCTACGCATCAGCGGCTTCGCGTCGGCGCTGTCATCCAGCGCATAGCCGATCAACCGCTCGGACAGCACAGCGTGCGGAAACTCCTGCGGCGCGGCCACCGCCATCGCGCTCTCCACCAGCGTGCTCGACCAGGCATTGCGCGCGCTGCCGTTGGTCAGATACACGAACACCCAGTAGTCGCTGGCCAGCGTGCCCTTGTAGGCCAGCCGCGCTCGTACACGGGTGCCGCCATCGTGACCGACCTGGGTGTAGCCGTCGCTGCGGGTGGTGTCCCAGCCGGTGGAGAAGAAATTGCTGCCGCCACCGCTCAGTTTCTGCGGCTGCCAGAGCTTTTCCAGGGTCGCCGTGCGCAGCAGCTTGCCGGTCGCCAGCGCCTGCAGGAAACGGTTCATGTCGCCCACGGTGGTCTGCAGGTCGGCATGCCCCCAGCCGTAGTTGGGCCAGGGGTCTTCATTGGCCGGTTGCAACGCGCCATCCTTGCCGATGTACGGCACCGCCGCGCGCTGGGCTGGCACGCTGGTGACACCCCACGAGGTGCTGGTCATCTTCAGCGGTTGCAGGATGCATTCGCGTGCGATGGCCGGGTAGGGCTTGCGATAGTGCGCTTCCAGCAAGGCGGTCAGCACCAGGTAGTTGGCCTGGGTGTACTGCACGCGGCTGCCGGTGGCGAACTGCATCGGTGCCGCGCCGGCCACCTTCAGTGCAGCGCCAAGGTCAGGGGCTACACCAGGGTAGCCCTTGCTGACCCAACGGTTGTCGACACGATCGTAGTATTCGCCGATGCCCGAGCTGTGGTTGAGGAAATCGCGCACGTGGATTGCCTGCCATGCTGCAGGCAGGTCCGGCACATAGCGGCTGGCCGGTGCGTCCAGATCCACCTTGCCTTGATCGACCAATTGCATCACCAGCGTGCTGGTCAGCAGCTTGGCCATCGACTGCGCGGTGAAGATGGAATCGATGGTGGCCGGTGCATGGGTAGCGGGATCACGTTCACCGCTGGCGCCCTGGTAGAGCACCTGGTCGTTGTGTGCGACCAGCACCGCCTGGCCGGCAATGCCGTAGCGCTCGCGGTTGACCTGCAGTTGGGTGTCGAGCTGATTGGAAAGATCGCCGGAGGACTCATGCGCCGAAGCGATCGGAGCGGCGAAGAGGGCGCAGAGCAATGCAGCAGCAAGGGTGCGGTACATCGCGATGATCCATCAGCGGTGATGGCGCATGTTGGTCAGCGTCGGAGGCTGGGTCAAGCATGTGCAGTCGCGCCCATGCTCGGCTGCACGGGCAACGCATCGTGCGGTGCCGGCCAGCGGCCGGCACTACCACACGTTCCCGGTAGTGCTAGCCGCCCTGAGATCAGCCGAGGATTCCCGGCAGATCCAGTCCCTTTTCCTTCGCGCACTCAATCGCGATCTCATAACCCGCATCGGCATGGCGCATCACGCCGGTGGCCGGGTCGTTCCACAGCACGCGACCGATGCGCCTAGCCGCTGCCTCGGTGCCGTCACAGACGATCACCATGCCGGCATGCTGCGAGAACCCCATGCCCACGCCGCCACCGTGATGCAGCGAAACCCAGGTCGCGCCGCTGGCGGTGTTGAGCAGGGCGTTCAGCAGCGGCCAGTCGGACACCGCATCGGAACCGTCGGCCATCGCTTCGGTTTCGCGGTTCGGCGAGGCGACGCTGCCACTGTCCAGGTGGTCGCGCCCGATCACCACCGGCGCCTTCAGTTCGCCGTTGGCGACCATCTCGTTGAACGCTAGGCCGAGTCGATCGCGATCACCCAGGCCGACCCAGCAGATGCGCGCCGGCAGGCCCTGGAACTTGATCTTCTCGGCGGCCATGTCCAGCCAGCGGTGCAGGTGCGGGTTGTCCGGAATCAGTTCCTTCACCTTTGCATCGGTCTTGGCGATGTCTTCCGGATCACCGCTCAGTGCCGCCCAGCGGAACGGGCCGATGCCGCGGCAGAACAGTGGGCGGATATAGGCCGGCACGAACCCCGGGAAATCGAAGGCATTGGCCACGCCTTCTTCCAGTGCCATCTGCCGCAGGTTGTTGCCGTAGTCCACGGTCGGCACGCCCAGCGCGTGGAAGCCGAGCATGGCGCGGATGTGGTTGGCCATCGATGCACGCGCAGCCTTCTCCACTTCCTTCGGTGCACTCACACGCTTCTCGTCCCACTGCTCGACCGTCCAGCCCTGTGGCAGGTAGCCGTTCACCGGGTCATGCGCAGAGGTCTGGTCGGTCAGCAGGTCCGGCTTCACGCCACGCTCGAGCAGTTCGGCCAGCACGTCGGCCACATTGCCGAGCAGGCCCACCGACTTCGGCGTGCCGGCCTTGCACGACTCGTCGATCAGGCGCAGCGCTTCGTCCAGATTATCGGTCCAGGTGTCGAGGTAGCCGGTGCGCAGGCGCATGTCGATGCTGCTCTTGCGGCACTCGACGGCCAGGCAGGAGGCGCCGGCCATCACCGCGGCCAGCGGCTGTGCGCCACCCATGCCGCCGAGGCCGCCGGTGAACAGCCACTTGCCGCTCAGGTTGCCACCGAAATGCTGGCGCCCCATTTCCACGAAGGTCTCGTAGGTGCCTTGCACGATGCCCTGCGCGCCGATGTAGATCCAGCTGCCGGCGGTCATCTGGCCGTACATGGCCAGGCCTTTCCTATCCAACTCGTTGAAGTGGTCCCAGTTGGCCCAGCGCGGCACCAGGTTGGAATTGGCGATCAGCACGCGCGGCGCGTCGGCGTGGGTGCGGAACACGCCTACCGGCTTGCCCGACTGCACCAGCAGGGTCTGGTCGTCGTCCAGGCGCTTGAGCGTCTCGACGATGGCATCGAAGCTCTCCCAGTCGCGCGCGGCGCGGCCGATGCCGCCGTACACCACCAGTTCCTGCGGGCGCTCGGCCACGTCCGGGTGCAGGTTGTTCATCAGCATGCGCAGCGGCGCTTCGGTCAGCCAGCTTTTGGCGTTGAGCGTGGTGCCGGTCGGCGCGGCAATGGTGCGGGACGGGTCGTTGCGGGTCATGCGGCGCTCCGGTTCGTAGCGAATTCAAGGCAGGCGTTGAGCACCTGCGCCAGGGTGTGGCGCAGTGGTGCGGCGTGGTCGGGGTCGAGCGGGGTGGGCCAGCTGTGTTCGTCCACCTGGTCCGGCAGGGGCTCGTGCATGTAGCCACGGCAGGCAAGTTCCATCTGCAGGCTGTGCACGCCGCCGGCGATGTTGCTGTAGTGGCGGGTGATCCAGCCGCCCTTGAAGCGGCCGTTGCGCACCTGGCTCATGCCACTGATCTTCAGCAGGTTCTCCACCACGTCGCTCAAGGCGTTGTCGCAGGAGGTGTCCGGTGCGCCGGACGGACCGGCAGTCCCCAGGTTGAACTGCGGCAGTTCGCCCTCGAACAGGTGCGGGATATGCGAGCGGATCGAGTGCGCGTCGTACACCACCACGGTGCCGTGGCGTGCGCGCAGGCGCGTGATCTGCGCCGCCAGCGCATCGTGGTAAGGCAGGAAATACGTGTCGCGGCGACGGGCGATTTCCGCTTCATCCGGTTCGCGCCCGGCGTGGTACAGCGGCTGGTTGTCGAAGGTGGTCAGCGGGCACAGGCCGGTGGTGTTCTGCCCCGGGTACAGCGAGACGCCGCTGGGATCGCGGTTGAGGTCGATCACCGAACGCGAGATCGCCGAGCGCACCGTGGTCGCGCCCATGCCGCGCACGAAGTCGTACAGCTCGTGCACCCACCAGTCGGCATCGCGGCGGGCCAGCCACGGCGAGTGGTAGTCGCCGATCAGGTCGTGCGGCAGCTCGCTGCCGGTATGCGGGAAGCTGACGATGAGGGGGGCGTCGCCTTCGTGCACCGTCAGCCATTCGGGACGGGTATTCATGCGTGGGGTTCCACGGTTGGCAGCAGGTCGGTCAGGCCCTGCGCCAGCGCGCCACTGCGCACCAGATTCGTGGCGGTCACCATGTCCGGATGGAAGTAGCGGTCTTCTTCCAGCGTCGGCACCTGCGCGCGCAGCGTGGCGCGCACGTTTTCCAGCGCGGCGCTGGAGCGCAGCGGCGCATGGAAATCACAGCCCTGCGCGGCGGCCAGCAGCTCGATGCCGATCACGTTGGCGGCGTTCTCGGCCATCTGCATCAGCCGGCGTGCGCCATGCGCGGCCATCGACACATGGTCTTCCTGGTTGGCCGAGGTCGGGATCGAGTCAACGCTGGCGGGGTAGGCGCGCTGCTTGTTTTCCGAGACCAGCGCCGCAGCGGTCACCTGCGGAATCATGAAGCCGGAATTCAGGCCCGGGCGCGGGGTCAGGAACGCCGGCAGGCCGGACAGCGCCGGGTCCACCAGCATCGCCAGGCGGCGCTCGCTGATCGAACCGATCTCGCACACCGCCATCGCCAGCATGTCGGCGGCGAAGGCTACCGGCTCGGCGTGGAAGTTGCCGCCGGACAGCGCTTCGCCGGTATCGGTGAACACCAGCGGATTGTCGGACACGCCGTTGGCTTCGATTTCCAGCGTAGCCGCGGCCTGGCGCAGGATATCCAGCGCCGCGCCCATCACCTGCGGCTGGCAGCGCAGGCAGTACGGGTCCTGCACGCGCACATCGTTGTCGCGGTGCGATTCGCGGATGTCCGAGCCCTGCATCAGCGAGCGCAGGGTGGCGGCAGTGGCAATCTGCCCGCGCTGGCCGCGGATGGCATGGATGCGTGGATCGAACGGCGTATCCGAGCCCTTGGCGGCTTCCACCGACAGCGCACCGGTCACCAGCGCGGCCTGAAACACGGTTTCGATCTCGAACAGACCGGCCAGCGCATAGGCGGTGGAGAACTGGGTGCCGTTGAGCAGGGCCAGACCTTCCTTCGCGTCCAGCTCCACCGGCTGCAGGCCGGCGCGTGCGAGAGCGTCCACCGCCGGCAGACGCTCCTTGCCGATGAAGGCCTCGCCCACGCCCAGCATCACGCTGGCCAGGTGCGAAAGCGGTGCCAGGTCACCCGAGGCGCCGACCGAGCCCTGCGCCGGCACCACCGGCAGCACGCCCTTCACCAGCATTGCTTCCAGCAGCAGCAGGGTTTCCTCGCGCACGCCCGACGCGCCCTGGGCCAGGCTGACCAGCTTCAGCGCCATCATCAGCCGCACCACACTGGCCGGCATCGGCTCGCCCACGCCGGCGGCATGGGAAAGCACGATGTTCCGCTGCAGGGTAGCCAGGTCTTCGCGCTCGATGCGCACGCTGGCCAGCTTGCCGAAGCCGGTGTTGATGCCATACACCGGTGCGCCCTTGGCGACGATGGCGGCCACCGCCGCAGCGCTGGCGCGCACCACCGGCAGCGCGGCCGGGTCCAGTGCAAGCGGCGCACCGCGATAGACCTGCCGCCACTGGGCAAGCGTGACATCGCCGGGGCGAAGAACCAGGGTGTTGCTCATGTGTTGCTCCAGGAGGCAGGCAGGTCGGGCTGTCCGCGCACCACGCGCGCGTGCAGCGGGTTGAATCCAATGCGATAGACCAGGTCGGCGGGGGCATCGATGTCCCAGATCGCCAGGTCGCAGTCCAGGCCCACGGCGAGGCGGCCGATGCGGTCGCTGCGTCCGAGCGCGCGCGCCGCTTCACGGGTGAAGCCGGCGATGCACTCGTCCACGGTCAGGCGGAACAGGGTGGCGCCCATGTTCATCGCCAGCAGCGGGCTGGTCAGCGGCGAAGTGCCCGGGTTGCTGTCGGTGGCCAGCGCCAGCGGCACGCCGGCCGCACGCAGCGCGGCGATCGGCGGGAGGGTGGTATCGCGGGTGAAATAGAAAGCACCGGGCAGCAGCACGGCGACGGTGCCGGCCGCCGCCATCGCGGCAATGCCGGTATCGTCCAGATGTTCGATATGGTCGGCCGACAGTGCACCGAAGCTGGCCGCCAGTTCGGCACCGTGCTGGTTGCTCAGCTGTTCGGCGTGGATCTTCACCGCCAACCCGTTGGCACGCGCCGCTTCGAACACCTGCCGCGCCTGCGCCGGCGAGAAGGCGATGTTCTCGCAGAACACGTCCACCGCTTCGGCCAGGCCTTCGGCGGCGATGGCCGGAATCATCACGTTGCACACCTCGTCGGTGTATTCCTGTGCTTCGCGGCCCGGCGGAATCGCGTGTGCGCCGAGGAAGGTGGTCACCACGTTGACCCGGCATTCCTCGCCCAGCGCACACGCCACCTGCAGCTGCTTGCGTTCGTCGGGCAGGGTCAGGCCGTAGCCGGACTTGATCTCGATCGTGGTCACGCCTTCGGCACGCATGGCCAGCAGGCGCGGCCGGCTTTCGCGGGCCAGCTGTTCCGGCGTCGCGGCGCGGGTGGCGCGCACGGTGGAAACGATGCCGCCGCCGGCACGGGCGATCTCGGCATAGCTCACGCCCTGCAGGCGCTGCTCGAATTCGTTGGCGCGGTTGCCGGCGTAGACCAGGTGGGTGTGGCAGTCGATCAGGCCGGGCGAAATCCAGCGGCCTTCGCCATCGATGCGGGTGGTCGGCTTCAGGAGGGCGTCGCTGCCGGCCGGGCCAACGTGGACGATGCGGCCGTCGGCGCAGGCCAGTACGCCATCGCGGATGACACCCAGGCCGTCGCCGTCGAGGGTGATCAGGTGGACGTTGGACCAGAGGGTATCGACGTGCATGGCATCCACAACGCGGCTGTGCTTATATGTCTATACAATATAGGCGTCCATTTCGGGTTGTCCAGCCATGTCCGATTCGCGTTCCCCGCACTGCTTCCATGCCGCCCACGCCCTGCTGGCCGACGGCTGGGCCCGTGATGTCCGCCTGCAGGTGCAGGATGGCCGCATCGCGGCGATCAGCGCGGGGCAGGCCGCCCAGCACGGCGACACCCGGGTCGGCATCCTGGTGCCGGGCCTGCCCAACCTGCACAGCCACGCGTTTCAGCGTGGCATGGCCGGCCTGACCGAGATCGGCGGCGGTGACGGTGACAGCTTCTGGAGCTGGCGCGAGCTGATGTACCGCTTCCTCGCCCATCTGCGCCCGGACGCGGTGCAGGCCATCGCCGCCCAGGCCTACATGGAAATGCTCGAAAGCGGCTTTACCCGCGTCGGTGAATTCCACTACCTGCACCACGACGCCGATGGTCGCGCCTATGCCAACCGCGCCGAGATGAGTGCACGGATCGCGGCGGCAGCCGAGCAGACCGGCATCGGCCTGACCCTGCTGCCGGTGTTCTATGCGCATGCCGATTTCGGCGGGGCGGCGCCGAATCCAGCGCAGCGGCGCCTGATCCACGACGTGGAGGGTTTCGCGCAGCTGCTGGAGGCCGCCAAGCCGGCATTGGCCGCGCTGCCCGACGCGGTGCTCGGCATCGCACCGCACAGCCTGCGTGCGGTCACCGGCGAGGAACTGAGTGCGTTGCTGCCGCTAACCGACGGCCCGGTGCACATCCATATCGCCGAGCAGGTGCGCGAAGTGGAGGCCTGCCTGGCCTGGAGCGGCCAGCGCCCGGTGCAGTGGCTGTACAACCATGCGCCGGTGGATGCGCGCTGGTGCCTGGTGCATGCCACCCACATCACCGATGACGAGCGCGCGGCCATCGTGGCCAGCCAGGCCGTGGCCGGCCTGTGCCCGATCACCGAGGCCAACCTGGGCGACGGCCTGTTCCCGATGCAGGCATTCGCGCGCGAGGGCGGACGCTTCGGCGTCGGCTCCGATTCCAATGTGCTGATCGACGCGGCCGAAGAACTGCGCCTGCTTGAATACGGCCAGCGGCTGACCCTGCGCGGTCGCAACGTGCTGGCGGCGGATGCCACCCGCAGCACCGGTCGCTTCCTGTTTGAAGGTGCATTGCACGGTGGCTCACAGGCGCTGGGCGTGGCCGCTGGCCTGCAGGTGGGGGCCAGTGCCGACCTGGTCGAGCTGGATGCCGGGCACCCCGCGCTGCAGGCGCGGAAGGGTGACGCATGGCTTGACAGCTGGGTGTTCGCCGCACGTAATGGCGCGCTGCGATCGGTCTGGCGCCATGGCCGCCAATGCGTGGCCGAGGGCGGCCACCTGCAGCGCGAGGCGATCACCACCGCCTTCGCCGCCGCCCTGCGCGGCGTGCTGGGCTGATCGCCTCCGCTACCGAGACCCCATTACGTGAAGGCCAGCAAGTCCGCCACGCTCAACCAGCGTATCCGCAGCGATCTGGAAAGCCGCATCCTCAGTGGAGAGTGGGCGCCGGGCTTCCGGATTCCATACGAGCACGAGCTGATGGAGCAGTACGGCTGCTCGCGGATGACGGTGAACAAGGTGCTGACAGCACTGGCCGAGAGCGGCATGATCGAGCGCCGCCGTCGCGCCGGTTCATTCGTGGCGCGGCAGCCGCCGCACCTGGAACAGGTGGCGCTGGAGATTCCCGATATCGCGATGGAGGTCGGCTCGCGCGGCCATCAGTACGCCTATCGCCTGCTGCAGCGCGATCTGCGGCTGGCCGATGCCGGCAATGCTGGTGAAGTCGAGCTGGCTGGGCAGGAGAACCTGCTGGCAATGCGCTGCCTGCACCTGGCCGATGGCCGTCCGCTGGCGCTGGAGCACCGCCTGATCAGCCCGGTGGGGGTGCCCGAGGTGCTGGAGGTCGATTTCAGTACCACCGCGCCGGGCAGCTGGCTGCTGCAGAACGTGTCGTGGACCCGCGCCCAGCACCGCATCAGTGCCTGGGGGGCAGATACCGCCACCGCCAGGCTGCTGGACGTGAAGCCCGGTACCGCCTGCCTGGTGATCGAACGCCTGACCTGGCGCGGTGAACAGCCGATCACCCGCGTGCGCCAGGTGTTCCTGGGGGATGCCTGGGACCTGGTCGCGCGCTTCGCGCCTGGGGCGCGCTAGAGGCGTATCCACGCATGGCGTGGATCTACTGAATCCCGGTTGGGATTATCCGACGCGTGTGAATCCCTGGTAGATCCACGCCACGCGTGGATGCGGCCCCATCAGTACGTGGCGCATTGGCGCCAGCGCACCGGCTCATCCACGCCGGGGCGGGCGTTGAGCTGGATGCGCACGTTGCGCAGGGCGGGGTAGTGCAGCACTTCCTCGCAGACCTGCGGCCACACCGCGTCCAGCTCGCCCGTGCGGTTGATCGCCAGCGTCTGCCGGGTCAGCCAGACCCCGCTGGCGATACCGGGCTTGCCGGCCAAGGCGCGGGACAGATCGGCCTGGAAACGCTCCAGCGTGGCGGCATCCGGGTTGGGGTTGCTGCGCGCGTCGGCTGAGGGCGTGGCCGGTGCAGGCGCAGGGGCCGGCGGCGTGGTGGCGGGGGCCGGCGCCGGTTCGGGCGCCGCTTCAACCGCAGGCGCAACCGGCGCGGGAGTGTCCGCCACCTCGGCAACAGGCGGGGTGTCCTGCACATGCAAGCCTTGCAGGCTCAGTCCCACCAGCAGGCCCAGCGTGACCGCGCCGAGCGCGGCAATGGCGATCCGGCGCAGGGCTTCACGGCGGGCGCTGGCGCGCACACGGGTTTCGATTTCTGCCGGCAGGTAGGGCTGCAGCAACGGCCACAGGCGCGGACCGTCCAGTACTTCTACCGCCTGCTTCTCGGCAGCGCTGCGCCCGTCGCGTTCCATCCGGCCTTCGGTCAGCAGCACACCGCCCTTGGCGCCGGCCAGGCGCGCAGCAGCCCCCAGCTCGTTCACTGCGGCGGTGCCGATACGGTAGGCAAGGCCATGCTTGCAGGACACCAGCCACTGGTTGGGGCCGTCGCTGAGCAGGAAGTCGCTGCTCGGCTCGCGGGATTCCTCCGCCGGGTCATTCAGTTCACGCAGGCCGCGCTGTTCGCGCAGCATGCGCTTGACCAGTACCGAGAACTCGCGCCAGTGCATGCCGGCCAGGGCTTGCAGGCCGAGTTGCATCTCCTTCTGCCGCCGCTTGATCCACCACAGATAGACAACAGCCAGGGAACAGGTAAGCAGGGCCGACAGCAGGGCCAGGATCCAGGGGAGCATGCAGGAGTAGGGCGGAAGGGCGAAAGCGGAGAACGACAGTGTAAAGGTCGCGGTAGCTGGCCGGGTCAGGAGGTTCCTGACAGGAAGCGTGATGGAACGCGCAGTTCGGAATGCAGCAGGCACGAAAAACCCGCCAATCCTGAAGCCGTGAGGGGAGGGAACAAACGGCAGCCGAAGCGATTGGCGGGTTGCTCGCGATTGTCAATCAAAGTTTATTGCATTGCAACAATGAGCCGGTCAGGGCAGGCCGCCTGGCGACTGATGGCTGCCCGGAGCAGGGGCGTCGGTGCCGGACGCGGCGCGGTTTTCCAGCTTGGCCAGGCGCGCGTGCAGGGCATCGATGCGGGCTTCGAGCGCCGTCACTTCGTCGGCGGTGGGTACATGCAACCGCTTGAGCACGCCCTGCACCTGGTCATCAAAGGCCTTCTCGACCTTGTGCCAGGTGCCCGAGGCCTTCTCGCGGGCTTCGTCCAGCGAGCTCTCGACGTTATCACGCCAGCCCGGGCCCTGTTCGCTGCTGCGCTCACGGCGGCGGGCTTCCCAGGCTTCGCCTTCCTTCACCAGGCCGTCAAAGAAGCGGCTGCCTTCGGCCTGTGCACGGCCGAGAGCGCCAAGACCGGCCAGCCACACCTGCTGCGCCGAGTCACTCAGCTTGCGCGAAAAGCGCTCGGCCTGGTCACCGAAAGAGGCGTCGTCGTTGCGGCGGTCGTCGTTCTCGTAGTGGTTCATCGCAGTTCCCGTGGGAGTTGGGCCTGCCCCGAGAGTAGCGCGCCGTGGCGTTGCACGGCCGTGATGGCCGCGGCCGGGGTTCAGCCCAGCTTTTCCTTCAGAACGCGCTGTATCTCGCCTTCGACCATGCCCTTCATCGCCGACAGCAGGAAGCCCAGCTTGGCCGTCACGCGCACGGCGCCTGGCTGCAGTTCGATCGCGCCGTCCACGCCGCTGCCGGAGAAGTTCAGTACATCGGCGGTCCAGGACGACTTCAGGCCGAAGCGCTCGGACAGCTTGGCGGCGACCTGCTCGATCGCGGCGCGTGCCTGTGCGTCGGGCAAGGCGTGGGCGTGGCGGACATCGATGGTGGACATGCAGGCTCCTGGCGCAGGGCGGGGATGATCAATGAGGGCGAGCATTGTGCGCATCGAGAGCCTCCGCGCCAAGCACTCATCCTGGGTTCTTCTTCGTTGGCGACCAACCTGCTAGGCTGCGCCGCGTGCAGAACCTGCTTGTTCACTTCAGCCAACAACAACAGCCCGACCAGCCGCTGCGGCCCGGGGTGCAACGCATCGTGCGCCAGGCCAACGGCAGTGTGCGGCTCGGCGATGCCGGCCATGGTGCCCTGTTGCTGGCGCAGTTCTGCCTGGATGATCGCGGCCTGTGGCTGCAGGTCGGCAACGGGATCCGCGGCATTCATGTGAACGGTCGACCGGTGCGGCGCATGGCGCTGCTGCGTGCGGGCGATGCGGTGTATGTGGACGGCGTGGAGATGGTCCTGCAAGGTGAAGTCGAGAGCCTGCTGCAGGCGCCTGCGCCGAAGAACGAGGAAGGCAGCGACGAGCAGCAGCGGCTCTTGCGCGGAGTTGGCGGCCTGCACCACGGCCGCAGCTTCACCCTGTCGAGGGCCCGCCTGATCGGCCGCGGCGGCGACGCTGACATCGCTATTGACGATCCGGCCTTCGCCGAACGACACGCCCGCGTGGAAGTGCATGGTGATCGCGTGCTGCTGCGCGATCTGGGCAGTGCCGACGGCACCTGCGTCAATGGCGTGGCCGTGCGCCATTGCTGGCTGCAGGCCGGCGACCAGGTGGTGTTTGATGGCCAGCACCGGTTTGTGCTGGAAGTGCCGCATGACCCCCGTCGGCGCCCGCTGCCGGGTGAAGACGAGTCCGGCCAGGACGCCGAGCAGGCGCCGGTGCTGCCGGCGGTACCGCGCAAGGTCCGGCGCTGGCCGTGGCTGCTGGCCAGTGCGCTGCTGCTGGCCGCGCTGCTCAGCCTGCTGCTCTGGTTCGGCGCGCGCTGACGGCAGTGCCGGCCGCTGGCCGGCAACCGCCGCCCCTGAATCCGTGAGGTGGCCGGCCAGCGGCCGGCACTACCCGGTCGCGTTGCCGATGGATTCCAATGAAACCAAATTTCCCTTGCGCCACAAGGCCGCAAGGCTGATGCGCTGCGGCATACTAGGGGTCTTGCCCCACAGGTGTGACATGACGCGCGCGTTCAACTTCAGTGCCGGCCCTGCGACCTTGCCGGAATCGGTCCTGCGCCAGGCGCAGGCGGAAATGCTGGACTGGCACGGGTCCGGCGCTTCGATCGTGGAAATGAGCCATCGCGGCGCGGAGTTCATGTCGGTGGCCGCCGAGGCCGAGGCCGACCTGCGGCGCCTGCTCGACATCCCCGACGACTATGCGGTGCTGTTCCTGTCCGGTGGTGCCACCACCCAGCAGGCGCTGATCCCGCTCAATTTCGCCGCCCCGGGCCAGCGTGCCGACTACGTGGTCAGTGGCCACTGGGGCAAGACCGCGGTCAAGCAGGCCGGTGTCTACGTCGACGTCAACATCGCCGCCAGCAGCGAGGCCAACGGCTACCGCACGCTGCCGGCGCGTGCCGACTGGCAGCTGTCGCCCGATGCCGCCTACGTGCACATCACCGCCAACGAGACCATCCACGGCGTCGAGTTCCGTGATGCTCCCGATACCGGCAACGTTCCGCTGATCGCCGACTTCAGCTCGTCCATCGCCAGCGAGCCGCTGGACGTGCGCCGCTACGGCGTGATCTATGCCGGCGCGCAGAAGAACCTGGGCCCGGTCGGCATCGCGGTGATGATCATCCGCCGCGACCTGCTGGAGCGCAGTGGCCAGCCGCGCGCGGACATCTTCGATTACCGTTCGCATGTCGCCCGCGATTCGATGCTCAACACCCCGCCGACCTGGAACTGGTACCTGGCCGGCCTGGTGTTCAAGTGGATGCTGGCCGAGGGCGGCGTGGCCGAGTTCGCCAGGCGCAATGCCGCCAAGGCCGCGCTGGTGTACAGAGCCATCGACGACTCCGGCGGCTTCTACCGCAACGAGGTCGCGCATGCGGCACGCTCGCGGATGAACATCCCGTTCTTCCTGCCCGATGCCGAACTCGACGCCCGTTTCGTCGCCGACGCCAAGGCCGCTGGCTTGCTGGCGCTGAAGGGCCACAAGGTCGTCGGTGGCATCCGTGCCTCGCTGTACAACGCCATGCCGCTGGCCGGGGCCGAGGCGCTGGTCGCCTTCATGGCCGATTTCCAGCAGCGTCACGGCTGAGCAATGAACGGCGCGCACCGTCGGGTGCGCGCCCCGCAACAAGGAATTCCGATGGCAAGCAGCAAATCCAGCAAGAAGGCGCCGAAGAAGGCCGAACCGGCCAAGGACAGCGCGCCCGCCAAGGCGAAGGGCAAGGCCAAGGCCGCCTCGAACCCGGCACCCACCCTGGCGCCGCTGGCGCTGGCCGATGTGCGCTCGAAGATCGACCAGATCGACCGCGACATCCAGAGCCTGATCGCCGAGCGCGCGCGCTTCGCCCATCAGGTCGGCAAGGCCAAGGGCAAGCTCGCCGCCGCCGTCGACTACTACCGCCCCGAGCGCGAAGCGCAGGTGCTGCGCATGGTGGTGGATCGCAACGAAGGCCCGCTCAGCGATGAGCTGCTGGTGCACGTCTACCGCGAGATCATGTCGGCCTGCCTGGCCCAGCAGGAGCCGCTGAAGATCGGTTACCTCGGCCCGGAGGGTACTTTCAGCCAGCAGGCCGTGCTCAAGCACTTCGGTCGCTCCGCGCTGGGCCTGCCGATGGCCAGCATCGAAGAAGTGTTCCAGGAAGTGGAAGCAGGCAATGCCGATTTCGGCGTGGTGCCGGTGGAAAATTCGGGGCAGGGCACCATCCAGATCACCCTGGACATGTTCCTGACCTCCAACCTGAAGATCTGCGGCGAAGTGGAACTGCGCGTGCAGCAGTACCTGATGTCGCGCAGCGGCCGCATCGAGGACATCGAGCGCATCTACGCACATCCGCAGTCGTTCATGCAGACCTCGGCGTGGCTGCGCGCCAACCTGCCGAAGGCCGAGAAGATTCCGGTGTCGAGCAACGCCGAGGGTGCGCGCCGTGCGCGCAACGCCGACGACGCGGCGGCCATCGGCGGCGAGAGTGCCGGCCACGTGTACGGCCTGAAGAAGGTGGTCACCAAGCCGATCCAGAACGATGCCGACAACACCACCCGCTTCCTGGTGGTGGGCCGCAACATCTTCCCGACCTCCGGCCACGACCGCACCTCAGTGCTTGTGTTCATCCATGACAAGCCCGGTGCGCTGTTCGACGTGCTCAGCCCGTTCGCCCGCCACGGCATCAGCATGAACCGCATCGAGTCGCGGCCGTCGCACCACGGCAAGTGGGAGTACGGCTTCTTCATCGACCTGGCCGGCCACATCGACGACGCGCCGATGCAGGCCGCGCTGGCCGAACTTGAAGCGCACTCGGCGCAGATCAAGGTGCTGGGCTCCTATCCTGTGGCCGTGCCCTGAGTGCTGCTGGGGCGGCCCCGGCCGCCTCCCCCCTGATGCATCGCCGGCGGGCTGCCGGCGTTTACGGAATGATCGAACGATGAGCAACGCGCAACACTGGATCGCCCGCAAGGGCCAGCCCCTGCAGGGCAGCCTGACCATTCCCGGCGACAAGTCGGTCTCGCATCGCTCGGTGATGTTCGCCGCGCTGGCCGATGGCACCTCGCATATCGAGGGCTTCCTGGAAGGCGAGGACACCCGCGCGACCGCGCGCATCTTCAGCCAGCTGGGGGTGCGCATCGAAACGCCCAGCCCGTCGCAGCGCATCGTGCACGGCGTCGGCATCGACGGCCTGAAAGCGCCGGATGCACCGCTGGACTGCGGCAATGCCGGCACCGGCATGCGCCTGCTGGCCGGGTTGCTGGCGGGCCAAGCGTTCGACTGCACGCTGATCGGCGATGAGTCGCTGTCGGGCCGACCGATGCGCCGCGTCACCGGCCCGCTGTCGCAGATGGGCGCGAAGATCGACACCCAGGATGACGGCACGCCGCCGCTGCACGTGCATGGCGGCCAGACGCTGCATGGCATCGACTTCGCCTCGCCGGTGGCCAGCGCGCAGATCAAGTCGGCGGTGTTGCTGGCAGGCCTGTACGCACAGGGCGAAACCAGCGTTGTCGAACCGCATCCGACCCGTGACTACACCGAGCGCATGCTGTCGGCGTTCGGCGTGGACATCGAATTTTCACCGGGCAAGGCCCGCCTGCGTGGCGGCCAGCGCCTGCGCGCCACGGACATCGTGGTGCCGGCCGACTTCTCGTCTGCGGCGTTCTACCTGGTGGCCGCCAGCATCATTCCTGGTTCCCAGCTGCGCCTGAAGCAGGTCGGCCTGAACCCGCGCCGCACCGGCCTGCTGCACGCGCTGCGCCTGATGGGGGCGGACATCACCGAAGAGAATCCTGCCGAGCAGGGCGGTGAACCGGTGGCAGACCTGGTGGTGCGCTACGCCCCGCTGAAGGGAGCACGCATTCCGGAGGAATTGGTGCCGGACATGATTGACGAGTTCCCGGCGCTGTTCGTGGCGGCTGCAGCCGCCGAAGGCCGGACCGTGGTCAGTGGCGCCGCCGAGCTGCGGGTGAAGGAATCCGATCGCCTTGCGGCGATGGCCACCGGCCTGCGCGCGCTGGGCATGCAGGTGGACGAGACCGAGGATGGGGCCACCCTGCACGGCGGTGTGCGCCTGGGCAGCGGCACCATCGAAAGCCACGGTGACCACCGCATCGCCATGGCATTCGCCATTGCCGGCCAGATCAGCGATGGCGAAGTGCGGATCAACGATATCGCCAACGTCGCCACGTCCTTCCCGGACTTCGATGGTCTGGCCCGCAGCGCCGGGTTCAACCTGGCCTGATCGGCATCGCGACCACCGGGCCATGCCCGGCGGATCGCATTGCCCGGCAGGTGCCAATCTTGGTTGGCACGCTCAAATCTCCCGGTAGGTGCCAACCTTGGTTGGCACGCTTTCCGCATAAAAGGACGGAGGCCGAAGCCTCCGTCTAAACATCACGAACCCCTCGTCCGCGATCAACGCTGCTCGGTACGGAAATCCACCGGGACCCGCACCACGCTGGCTACTGCGCGGCCATCCTGCACCGCGGGTTGGAACTTCCAGTTCTGCACGGTGCTGAGCACCGCACGATCCAGATCGCGACTGCGCTCGCCGCTGCGCGAGACGATCGCAGCGTTGGCGACATTGCCGTGGGTATCCACATTCAGGCTGGCGATCACGCTGCCCTGCACGCCGCTACGCAGCGCGGCGGCGGGGTAGGTGGGCATGCGATTGCTGGCCAGCGGGCGGGCCTCACGGTTGCGCACTACCGGCGCGGCCTTCCGCGAAGCGGTAGCCGGGGTTGCCGGACGCGCAGCAGGCGCCGCTGCGTCCGTCACCGCCGCCTGCTCGGGGGCCGGCAGCAGGCGCTCGCCGACCGGCGCAGGTGCCACCTCTTCCTGGCTGGAATGACGCAGCCAGAGCAGGGCGGCAGCAAACATCGCCACGATCAGTGCGATCCACATCCAGGGCGACGCGTTCTTGTGCTGTACGCTTGAGTCCCGCTGCAACCGCGGCGAATGAAGGTCTTCGTGGGTGGTAACAGCCATCGCAAACTCCTTCCGTCAATGGACGACATGGGCAGTGTTGCCCGAGCCACAGACGGAAAGTGTCAGCGTTGCGTCAACATCACCGGCAGGGTTCAGCTTGCCTGCTGGGGAGCGTTCAGTTACTGCGTCTTGAAGTCGAACGGCACTTCAATGCTGCCAGGCACGGCCTGGCCGTTGCTCTGGGCCGGAGTGAATCGCCAACGGCGCACGGCGTCGGTCGCGGCACGGTCGAGGTCGCGTGAACCGCTGCGCTGGATCACCGTGGCGTTGTTCGGATAGCCGGTGGCGTCTACATCCACGCGTACCACCACGGTGCCGGTTTCGCCGGCGCGCAGGGCGGCGGCGGGGTACGACGGCGGCGGCGACTGACCGGCAATCGGCATCGGTTGGCTGTTGCCGGTCGTGGCCGGCGCAGCGCCCGGGTTGGCCGGGGCCGGCTCGGCGATCGGGGCGGGTGGTGGCGGGGCGGTTTCGACCAGCTTCGGCGCTTCTTCCTCGACCGGGGCCGGCTTGGCATCGGGCATGTCGCTGGAACCGGCCGCAGCGGCCAACGGTTCCGGGAGGGGCTCGACCTGGGCGGTTTCCTGCGGGGTCTGCGCGGCCGGGTCGGCGCGGAAGAACTCCTTGTCGCGGCCGGTCAGCCAGACCAGCACGAACAGCAGTACGCCCACGGCGAAGGCGATGCCGGCGATCTTCAGGGCGTTGCGCGGGATATGCACAGTGAACGACTTGGCGGACGACGAGCGGGGTGCAGACATGGACCGGACCAGTACGGAATGGCTCGATTCTGCCACGGCGGGAATGAACCGGGCGGCAGAAATCCGTATAACAAGCGATAATCCCGTTCCTGATACCCACCACGACACCTGCCATGCTTGATCCAGCCCTGCTCCGCCACCAGCCCGCCGACCTCGCTGAACGCCTGCGCACTAGCCGCGGCTTCGAGCTCGACGTGTCTGCCCTGGAGGCCCTGGAGGCTGATCGCAAGCGCATCCAGGTACGGACCCAGGAACTGCAGAGCCTGCGCAACAGCCGTTCCAAGGCCATCGGCCAGGCCAAGGCCAAGGGCGAGGACGTTTCGGCCATCATGGCCGAGGTTGCTGCCTTCGCCGACGAGTTGAAGGCCTCGGAAGTGGCGCTGGACGAACTGCGCGAGAAGATCGAAGCGATCTCGATGGGCATCCCGAACCTGCCGGCCGATGACGTGCCGGCCGGTGCCGACGAGAGCGACAACGTCGAGCAGGCGCGCTGGGGTACCCCGCGCCAGTTCGATTTCAAGGTGCTGGACCACGTTGAACTGGGCGCCCGCAACGGCTGGCTGGACGGCGAGACTGCGGCCAAGCTGTCCGGTTCGCGCTTCACCGTGCTGCGCGGCCCGATCGCGCGCCTGCACCGTGCGCTGGCCCAGTTCATGGTTGACCTGCATACCGGCGAGCACGGTTATGAGGAAACCAACGTGCCGCTGCTGGTCAACGCCGATTCGCTGCGCGGCACCAGCCAGCTGCCGAAGTTCGAGGACGACCTGTTCAAGACCGCCGTGGGCGATTCCACGCGCTACCTGATCCCGACCTCGGAAGTGCCGCTGACCAACATCGTGCGCGACGAGATCGTCGATGCCGAGCGCCTGCCGTTGCGCATGACCGCCCACTCGATGTGCTTCCGTGCCGAGGCCGGCAGCGGCGGGCGCGACGTGCGCGGCATGATCCGCCAGCACCAGTTCGAGAAGGTCGAGCTGGTCTCGATCTGTCGCCCGGAAGAGAGCGATGCCGAACACCAGCGCATGACCCGCTGCGCTGAAGTGGTGCTGGAAAAGCTGGGCCTGCCGTACCGCAAGGTGCTGCTGTGCACCGGCGACATGGGCTTCTCGGCGGTGAAGACCTACGACCTGGAAGTCTGGCTGCCGTCGCAGGAAACCTACCGCGAGATTTCCTCGTGCTCGAACTGTGGTGATTTCCAGGCCCGCCGCATGCAGGCGCGCTGGCGCAACCCGGCCACCGGCAAGCCGGAGCTGGCGCACACGCTGAATGGCTCGGGCGTGGCCGTTGGCCGCGCGATGATCGCGGTGATGGAGAACTACCAGAACGCCGATGGCAGCATCACCGTGCCGGAGGCCCTGCGCCCGTACATGGGTGGCCTGGAAACCATCGCCTGACAGCCGGCGATTCGCGCCGCCGCCCGAAGCTTAGGCTCGGGCGCTACAGATGCAGGTAGAGCCGAGCCTAT
>NZ_JAOBZT010000080.1:0-17499 GCF_029839005.1 Stenotrophomonas sp. GD03958
AATCCGAACTGATCGAAATCCTTGCGCGCCGCCAGGCGCACCTGAAGGCCGATGATGTCGATCTGGCGGTGAAGTCGTTGCTGGAAATGATGGGCGGATCGCTGTCCGCCGGGGATCGCATCGAAATTCGTGGTTTTGGCAGCTTCTCGCTGCACTATCGGCCGCCGCGCCTGGGTCGCAACCCGAAGACCGGCGAGTCGGTTGCCCTGCCGGGCAAGCACGTCCCACATTTCAAGCCGGGCAAGGAACTGCGCGAGCGTGTCAGCAGTGTGCTGCCGCTGGACGCCGATCCGGCCTGAGCCTCCCGTCGCGCCACCGCGTGCGAATCCAGCCGCGAGTCGGATAAGCTACGGACTCCTGCCACTGGAGCTGTCGCATGAAGGTTTTTCGTCTGCTGGTCCTGCTGGCGGTACTCATTGTTGGGTTGATCATCGGTGCCATGAACATGGACGAGATGACCATCAACCTGCTGTTCACCCAGCTCAAGACCTCGGTCGGCGTGGCCATCATTGCCGCGTTGCTGATCGGCGTCATCGTTGGTGCTGGCCTGGTGCTGGTGAGCGTGGTCATTCCGCTCTACAGCCAGCTGCGCCGCGCCAACAAGTCCGCTGCCGCCACGCCGGCACCGGTTGCCTCCCCTCAATCTTTTGATGGACGCTGATCGAAGATGGATTTCGTCACCGAGTGGTTCTGGTTCTTCCTGTTCGTTCCGCTGGCCGCACTGGCCGGGTGGGTGATCGGACGGCGTGGTGGTCAACGCCACGGTGACAACCAGGTCAGCCGCCTGTCCAGCACCTACTTCCGTGGCCTGAACTACCTGCTCAACGAGCAGCCGGACAAGGCCATCGAGCTGTTCCTGCACATCGCCGAGCTGGACAAGGAAACCTTCGAGACCCAGGTCGCGCTGGGCCACCTGTTCCGCCGCCGCGGCGAAGTCGATCGCGCCATCCGCCTGCACCAGGGCCTGGTCAACCGGCACGACCTCAGCGATGCGCAACGCGTGCAGGCGCTGCTGGCGCTGGGCGAGGACTACATGAAGTCCGGCCTGCTGGACCGCGCCGAGACCGTGTTCACCGAACTGGCGCAGCTGGACCAGCGTGCCCCGCAGGCACTCAAGCACCTGATCGGCATCTACCAGGCCGAGCGTGACTGGGAAAAGGCGATCGACAACGCGACCCGTTTCGAGGACGTTACCGGCGAGCCGATGGGCAAGCTGATCGGGCAGTTCGAGTGCGAACTGGCCGAACGCTTCCGCGGTGCCGGCAAGCTGGAAGAGGCGAGGGCGGCGATCGCCCGGGCCTACCAGGCCGATGCGATGTCGGTGCGTGCCGGCATCATCGAAGGGCGCCTGGAAACCGACGCGGGCAATCCGGAAGCGGCCGTACGCGCGTTCGAGCGTGCTGCGCGCAATGATCCGGAGTACCTGCCGGAGCTGCTGCCGGCGCTGATGCAGAACTACCGCAAGGTGGGTGATCTGGCAGGCGCGCGCGCTTTCCTGTCGGAGATGACCGAGCATTACCGTGGCATTGCCCCGGTGCTGGCGCTGACCCGCCTGATGGAAGAGCAGGAGGGGGTGGCCCCGGCCCGTGCCTACCTGGGCCGCCAGCTCAAGGACCGCCCGTCGGTGCGTGGCGAGTCCGCGCTGATCGACCTGACCCTTGCTGAAGGCGCTGATTCCACGGCGACCCTGCACGACCTCAAGCACATCACCGACCAGTTGCTGGTACGCAACCCGGCCTATCGCTGCACCCGCTGTGGTTTCGGGGCGCGCACCCATCACTGGCAGTGCCCGAGCTGCAAGGAGTGGGGTACGGTCAAGCCGCTGTTGAATTACGCGGTGCTCTGATCCATGCCGTGGCTCGTGATGGGCGCGCTGCTGGGCCTGGCCCTGCTGAGTGCGGCACTGACCTGGGCGGCGCGGGGCTATGCGCTGCGCCGGCAACTGTTTGACCAGCCGGGCGAGCGCCGCAGTCACAGCGTAGCGACCCCTCGAGGTGGCGGCATCGCCATCGTCATCAGCCTGCTGGTGACCGCCGGTGTTGCCATGTGGGCCTGGCCCGCAGCGCTTCCGAGCCTGCTCGTGGCCGCCCTTGGCCTGGCGCTGGTGGCGGGTATCGGCTGGTGGGATGACCATCGGCCGCTTCCGGCCATGCGCCGCCTGATGGTGCATTTCATCGCCGCCGCGCTGCTGGCCGCGCTGGTCAGGGTGCATGGTGGCAGCTGGCTGCTGGCCGTGTTGGTCCTGCTGTTCACTGCCTCTCTGATCAACATCTGGAATTTCATGGATGGGATCAACGGCATCGCGGCCAGCCAGGCCGTTGTGGTGGCCCTGGGGCTGGCGCCGTTGCTGCCCTGGCCGTACTCGCTGGCGGCCATCGCGTTGGGCCTGGCGTGCCTGGGCTTCCTGCCGTTCAACTTCCCACGGGCCCGGATCTTCATGGGCGATGTCGGAAGTGGCTCGCTGGGTTATGCGGTTGCGGCGGTGCTGGCACTGGCCAGTGTCAAGACCGACATCAACTGGATACTGCTGCTTGTGTCGGCATCGCCGTTCCTTGTGGACGCGGGCTTCACACTGCTGGCGCGCATCATTTCAGGACAACGCTGGATGGAACCCCATACCCAGCATGTCTACCAGCGCGCGGTGCAGGCAGGAGCCAGTCACGCCCGGGTAACAGGGATGTACTTTGCTTTGGGCCTGTTCAGTATTACAGTGCTTAATGTCTGCTCCAACTTGCAGCCGAGGTGGGAGGCTGCCGTGGCGATCGCGTGGTTCATTGCGCTGAGCGTCCTCTGGCTCCTCCTGCGCAATGGATTGCGCCACCGAAAAGGAAATACCTGACTTATGGCTTCACCCTGGCGGGACAGAATCCTCGGCCTGATGCCACGTTCGGCCATCGTCTGCCACGACCTGTTCATGGTCTGGGCATGCTGGCAGCTGCTGCATGCAGGGCGGTACTCGATCCTGGCCAACGCCCCCGAGCTCCCTCTCTGGAACGTCGACACCACGCTGGTGCTGCTGCTGCAGGGCCTGGTGTTCTGGCGCGTGGGCCTCTATCGGGGGCTGTGGCGCTTCGCCAGCGTCAGCGACCTGCTGAACATCTTCAAGGCCAGCTTCATCGGCATGGTGGCCATCGTGCTGGTGCTGATGTGGAAGCGCTTCGATGGCGTGCCGATGTCGGTGCTGGTGATCTATCCGTTCGCGCTGTCGGCGCTGCTGGGCGCGCCGCGCCTGCTGTACCGGGCCTGGAAGGACTACCAGGCGCTGCAGTCGGACTCATCCGCGCGTCGCGTGCTGATCCTGGGTGCCGGCCAGGCCGCCGAGACCCTGGTCCGTGACCTGCGCCGTTCAGGCAATTTCGAGCCGGTCGGCCTGCTGGACGATGCGCCGCACCTGCGCGGTGCCAAGCTGCAGGGCCTGCCGATCCTCGGCACCCTGGACGATGCGCCGACCGTGGTCCGTGAGACGGCGGCCAAGCTGCTGGTGATCGCCATCCCCTCGCTGGACGCCGCAGGCATGCAGCGGATCGTGGCCATCTGCGAAAGCACCGGCGTGCCGTTCCGCACCGTGCCCAAGCTCAGCGACATCCTGCAGGGCCAGTCGCTGCCGGGGCAGTTGAAGGAAGTGGCGATCGAGGATCTGCTCGGCCGCAAGCCGATCATGCCGGACTGGAACCTGATCCGTGGCTGGTTGGGCGGGCGTACGGTGATGGTCACCGGCGCTGGCGGCTCGATCGGCTCCGAGCTGTGCCGCCAGTGCGCGCGTCACGGTGCCGGTCGCATCATCCTGCTCGAGATCAGCGAGCTGCTGTTGCTGACCATCGAGGGTGAGCTGCGACGCAGCTTCCCGGACGTCGAGGTTGAAGCAGTGCTGGGCGATTGCGGCGACCCGGCGGTGATCCGCCATGCGCTGTCGCTGCATCCCGTCGACACCGCCTTCCATGCCGCCGCCTACAAGCATGTACCGGTGCTGGAGCGGCAGCTGCGCGAGGCGGTGCGCAACAACATCCTGGCCACAGAGAACGTGGCCCGCGCCTGCCTGGAAGCGCGCGTCGAGCACTTCGTGTTCATTTCCACCGACAAGGCCGTCGACCCGGTCAATGCGCTGGGCGCCAGCAAGCGCTATGCGGAAATGATCTGCCAGAGCCTGGACCAGAAGTCCACGCATACCCGTTTCGTCACGGTGCGCTTCGGCAACGTGCTGGCCTCGGCCGGCAGCGTGGTGCCACTGTTCCGCGAACAGATCCTGCGGGGTGGGCCGGTGACCGTCACCGACCCGGAAGTCAGCCGCTACTTCATGACCATCCCGGAGGCCTGTCAGCTGATCCTGCAGGCCGCCGCCTCGGCGTCGCACGGTGCGATCTATACCCTCGACATGGGCGAGCCGGTGCCGATCCGTGTACTGGCCGAGCAGATGATCCGCCTGGCCGGCAAGCAGCCGTACAAGGACATTCCGATCATCTACACCGGGCTGCGTCCGGGCGAGAAGCTGCACGAGACGCTGTTCTATTCGGACGAGGACTATCGTTCCACCGCGCACCCGAAGATTCTCGAGGCCGGTGTGCGCGCGTTCTCACGTGACCTGGTGCTGGGCAATGTTCCGCGCCTGCGCGATGCCGTGGCTGGTTACGACACCACCAGCATCCAGGAGATCCTGTTCGCGACAATGCCGGAGTTCTCGCCAATCGAACAGGATGCTTACATTTCATCCGCTAAAGTCGTGCCCTTTCCGGCACGTGAGGCCAACAGGCACCAATGAGCAAGCGAATTCGCAAGGCAGTTTTTCCAGTGGCAGGGCTCGGGACGCGCTTCTTGCCGGCAACCAAGACGGTTCCGAAGGAAATGTTGCCGATCATTGATCGTCCGCTGATCCAGTACGCGGTCGATGAGGCAATCGAAGCTGGTTGCGACACGCTGGTGTTCATCACCAACCGCTACAAGCATGCCGTGGCCGACTACTTCGACAAGGCTTACGAGCTGGAGCAGAAGCTCGAGCGCGCCGGCAAGCAGGAGCAGCTGGAGATGATCCGTCATGTGCTGCCCAATGGCGTGCGCGCGATTTTCGTGACCCAGGCCGAAGCACTGGGCCTGGGCCACGCGGTGCTGTGCGCCAAGGCCGTGATCGGCGACGAACCGTTCGCGGTGCTGCTGCCGGATGACCTGATCTGGAACCGCGGCGACGGCGCACTGAAGCAGATGGCCGACCTCAACGAGGCCAGTGGCGCCAGCGTCATCGCTGTTGAAGACGTGCCGCATGACAAGACCGCCAGCTACGGCATCGTTGCCACCGAGGCGTTCGATGGCCGCAAGGGCCGCATTTCGCAGATCGTGGAGAAGCCGAAGCCGGAGGACGCGCCCAGCGACCTGGCTGTGGTCGGCCGCTATGTGCTGAGCCCGAAGATCTTCGAGCTGCTGGAGCAGACCGGCAGCGGTGCCGGTGGCGAGATCCAGCTGACCGATGCGATCGCGCAGCTGCTGAAGACCGAAGAAGTCGATGCCTATCGTTTCGAGGGCACCCGCTTCGACTGTGGCACGCACCTGGGGCTGGTGGAGGCGACGATCCGCTTTGCGCTGGACAACCCGAAGCTGGCAGGGCCGGCGCGGGAGAAGCTGACGGCGATGTTGGCGGAATAAGGGTTTTATCAAGCGCTCCGTGCAGCGCCTTGATTGATACGTGATGGGCGGGACGGGTGGGCCTTTGCAGGACACGCCGTAAACCCGTCCATGGGGGCTCGATCGCCGCATCCATGCGGCGAACGGTCCTGCAAAGGCCCCCCCGCCCCGCCTGTCAGGTTTCCTGCGGGCGCGGACGGGAAGGGCGGAATCAAAGGCAGAAGCACAAGCACAAGCAAAAAAGGCAGCCATAGGCTGCCTTTTTTGCTTGTTGGGGTCGGATCCCTTTGCGTAGCAAAGGGCTCTGACCTCAGCTCTTGATCCTGCCTTTGCTCACCCTTCCGCCGCGCGGAATGATGGATGGCGCGGGTGGATGAGGCTGACCGGGACTGTCAGCGGCATGGATGCCGCTGCCAAGCCCCCATGGGTGAGGGCGCTTTGCTTGCGAAGCACTGCTTCGCAAGCGCCCGAACGCACAGCCGCCAGCGGCTGGGCCGGACCGCGGAGCGGGGTTCACAGCGTGTCCCGGGCAGTCTCACCCACCCGGGCCCCACAGCCAACCAGCAATCAGCCGGCAACGCTCTGAACCTTACAGCGCCTCGAAAATACCCGCCGCGCCCATGCCGGTGCCGATGCACATGGTCACCATGCCGTACTTCTGCTGGCGACGACGCAGGCCGTGCAGCAGGGTCGCGGTGCGGATCGCGCCGGTTGCACCCAGCGGGTGGCCCAGGGCAATCGCGCCGCCCAGCGGGTTGACCTTGCTCGGGTCCAAGCCGCAATCGCGGATCACCGCCAGCGACTGCGCGGCGAAGGCTTCGTTGAGCTCGATCCAGTCCAGCTGGTCCTGGGTCAGGCCGGCCTGCTTCAGTGCCTTCGGGATCGCGGCGATCGGGCCGATGCCCATCACTTCCGGGCGCACGCCGGCCACCGAGAAGCTGACGAAACGCGCCAGCGGGGTCAGGCCGTAGTCCTTGATCGCCTGTTCCGAGGCCAGCAGCACGGCACCGGCGCCATCGCTCATCTGCGACGAGTTGCCAGCAGTGACGGTGCCGCCGAACTGGCCGTTGCGGAACACCGGGCGCAGCTTGGCCAGGCCTTCAGCCGAGGAATCCGGGCGCGGGCCTTCGTCGGTGTCGGCGATCTTGTTGCGGGTGATGATGCGCTGGCCGTCGGCCAGGTCCGGCAGGTGCGAGATGATCTCGTACGGGCTGATCTCGTCCTTGAACTCGCCGTTCTGGATCGCGGCCATGGCCTTCTGGTGCGAGGCGAGGGCGAAGGCGTCCTGGTCTTCACGCGAGACCTTCCACTCTTCGGCGACCTTCTCGGCAGTGATGCCCATGCCGTAGGCGATGGCCACGTGGTCGTTGTCGAACACGCTCGGCGCCATGGCGATCTTGTTGCCCATCATCGGCACCATCGACATCGACTCGGTGCCACCGGCCAGCATCAGGTCGGCGTTGCCCAGGCGGATCGCGTCGGCGGCCTGCGCCACGGCCTGCAGGCCGGAGGAGCAGAAGCGGTTCACGGTCTGCGCGGCGATGGTGTTTGGCAGGCCAGCCAGCAGCACGCCGATGCGCGCCACGTTCATGCCCTGCTCGGCTTCGGGCATGGCGCAGCCGATGATCGCGTCATCGATGCGGTTGACGTCCACGCCCGGGGCATGGGCGACGACGCTGCGCAGCACGTGCGCAAGCATGTCGTCGGGGCGGGTGTTGCGGAACATGCCCTTGGGCGCCTTGCCAACCGGGGTGCGGGTGGCGGCGACGATGTAGGCGTCCTGGATTTGCTTGGTCATTGCAGTGATCTCTTGAATTTTTTAGCCGGAGTGCCGACCAACGGTCGGCACCCACCGGAAGCAGGGATGGGCGATCAGTTACGCAGCGGCTTGCCGGTCTTCAGCATGTGCGCGATGCGGGCCTGGGTCTTTTCCTGCTGGGCCAGTTCGACGAAGTGCTTGCGCTCCAGGGTCAGCAGCCACTCTTCGTCGACCAGGGTGCCGCGGTCGACCTTGCCGCCGCACAGCACGGTGGCGATGCGCTCGGCGATCTCGTAGTCGTACGGGCTGATGAAGCGGCCTTCCAGCATGTTGACCAGCATCATCTTGAAGGTGGCGATGCCCACGTCACCGGCGACCTGGATGCGGCGTGCCGGCAGCGGCGGGCGGTAGCCGGCTTCGGCCAGGGCGCGTGCTTCGGCCTTGGCGATGTGCAGCGCCTCGTAGCTGTTGAACACCACCTTGTCGGTGCTGCGCAGCAGGCCCAGCTCCTTGGCGTTGACCGCCGAGTTGGACACCTTGGCCATCGCCACGGTCTCGAAGGTCTTCTTCAGTTCGGCGAACACGTCGCCGCCCGGGCCCGCGGCCTGCGAGGCACGCACGGCCAGTTCCTTCAGGCCGCCACCGGCCGGCAGCAGGCCGACGCCGGCTTCGACCAGGCCGATGTAGCTTTCCAGGAAGGCGACGGTCTTGGCGCTGTGCATCTGGAACTCGCAGCCGCCACCCAGGGCCAGGCCACGCACGGCGGCCACCACCGGCACCAGGGAGTACTTGATGCGCTGGCTGGTGCGCTGGAAGTTGGCGACCATTTCCTCGAACTGGTCGACTTTGCCGGCCTGCAGCAGGCCGAGCGCACCGGCCAGGTCGGCACCGGCGGAGAAGGGTTCCTTCTGCTGCCAGATCACCAAGCCCTGGAAGTCCTTCTCGGCGCGGCTCACGCATTCCTGCAGGCCATCCAGCACCTGGTCGGACACGGTGTTCATCTTGGTCTTGAAGCTGACCACGGCGATGCCGTCACCGTCGTGCCACATGCGCAGGCCGTCGTTCTCGAACACGGTTTCGCCCGGCGCGAACTGCTCGCCCAGCAGCGGATCCGGGAAGCGCTGGCGCTGGTACACCGGCAGCGACGAGCGCGGCAGCTTGGCGTTGCGCGACGGGCTGTAGCTGCCCTCGGCGGCGTGCACGCCGTCGCGGCCGTCGAAGACCCAATCCGGCAGCGGGGCATTGCTCATGCTCTTGCCGGCCACGATGTCATCGGCGATCCACTGTGCCACCTGCTTCCAGCCGGCGGCCTGCCAGGTTTCGAACGGGCCCAGCGACCAGCCGTAGCCCCAGCGGATGGCCAGGTCGACGTCGCGCGCGGTCTCGGCGATGTCGGCCAGGTGGTAGGCGCTGTAGTGGAACAGGTCGCGGAAGGTCGCCCACAGGAACTGCGCCTGCGGGTGCTGGCTCTCGCGCAGCTTGGCGAACTTCTCGGCCGGGTTCTTGATCTTCAGGATCTCGACCACTTCCGGTGCGGCGGTGCGGTCGGCCGGACGGTAGTCCTGCTTCTCCAGATCCAGTACCACGATGTCCTTGCCGACTTTGCGGAAGATGCCGGCGCCGGTCTTCTGGCCCAGCGCGCCCTTGGAAATCAGCGCGTCCAGCCACTTCGGCGACTTGAAGAATTCATGCCACGGGTCATTCGGCAGGGTGTCGCCCATGGTCTTGATGACGTGGGCCATGGTGTCCAGGCCGACCACGTCGGAGGTGCGGTAGGTGGCCGACTTCGGGCGGCCGACCAGCGGGCCAGTCAGGCCGTCCAC
This sequence comes from Stenotrophomonas sp. GD03958, assembly GCF_029839005.1. Taxonomy (NCBI): domain Bacteria; kingdom Pseudomonadati; phylum Pseudomonadota; class Gammaproteobacteria; order Lysobacterales; family Lysobacteraceae; genus Stenotrophomonas; species Stenotrophomonas sp. GD03958. The sequence goes on from NZ_JAOBZT010000080.1 coordinate 9,193, forward strand.
TTCATCGAAGCCCAGGCCGAACTGCTGGGTGTGGTGGATGGTGGACAGGATCGAGAACACGCCGATGCGGTTGCCGATGAAGTTCGGGGTGTCCTTGGCGTACACCACGCCCTTGCCCAGGGTGGTGACCAGGAACTCTTCCAGGCCTTCCAGCACGGCGGCGTCGGTGGTGGTGGCCGGGATCAGCTCGGCCAGGTGCATGTAGCGCGGCGGGTTGAAGAAGTGCACGCCGCAGAAGCGGTGGCGCAGCTGTTCGGGCAGCACGTCGGCCAGCTTGTTGATGCCCAGGCCCGAGGTGTTGGAGGCCAGCACCGCGTGGTCGGCCACGAACGGCGCAATCTTCTTGTACAGGTCCTGCTTCCAGTCCATGCGCTCGGCGATGGCCTCGATGATCAGGTCGCAGTCCTTCAGCTGCTCCAGGCCGGAGTCGTAATTGGCCGGGGTGATGGCTTCGGCCAGCGACTTGCTGGCCAGCGGCGCCGGGCTCAGCTTGCCCAGGTTGGCGATCGCCTTCAGCACGATGCCATCGGCCGGACCTTCCTTCGCAGGCAGGTCGAACAGCACGGTGTCGACGCCGGCGTTGGTGAGGTGGGCGGCGATCTGGGCACCCATGACGCCGGCACCCAGCACGGCGGCGCGGCGGACTAGCAGGGAATTGGACATGGTGTAGGGCCTTTGTTGGTCAGCAGTTACTGGGTGGAATCAAACGGAAGCGGGCAGGGCGCTGGCGCGTGCGGCGGCGCGGAACCCGGCTTCGGCGAAATGGATCAGTTCGTGGGCGGCATGGGCACGATGCGCCGCTTCGGTGACACCGGCGGGACGCTTGATCAGCCCGAAGTCGGCCATGGCATAGGTGAGCGAGCCGGCCAGGAAGTCGAGGCGCCAGTACAACTCTTCCTTGCTCAGGCCGGGCACGCACTCGCCGATGGCCTTGCCGAACGCACGCAGCACGTGGCCGTAGTGGTCGGACAGGAACTTGCGCAGGTTGTCGTTCTTCTCGGCGTAGGCGCGGGCAATCACGCGCACGAAGGCGCCGCCGTTCTGGCGGTCCTGGGCCAGCGCCAGGGCCGGCTCGACGAAGGCGGCCAGCACCGGGCGCAGTTCGCCGGGGTGTTCGCTGCGGGCCCGCTCCAGCTGCGCCAGGCGCGCGCCGGTCATCTCGTCCATGCGGCGGCGGAAGACCTCATTGACCAGATTTTCCTTGGAACCGAAGTGATAGTTGACCGCGGCGATGTTGACGTCGGCCTGGCTGGTCACCTGGCGCAGCGAGGTGCCGGCGAAGCCGTGCTGGGCGAACAGCTCCTCGGCCGCGCCGAGGATCCGGTCCTTGGTCGAGAAGTGGGCGGGTTTGGCCATCGGCGGGCAGACCTTAATCAAACGATTGTTTGATACTAGGACCAGACGGCGGCGTATGGCATTTTGCAGTGCAGCAAAATGGGCGGGCTCGGTCAGATTTCACTCAGGTGGGTGAATGGGCGCGAATGGTAGTACCGGCCGCTGGCCGGCAACCTCGGGCAGCCCATGGGGCGCCTGCCTGCCGGCCAGCGGCCGGCACTACCATGCTGCCGCTTTATCTTTTACAATTCGCCTACGTTTATCAGGCTAAGCCCGCGTCCCGACGCGGGTTTTTTTCATGTTACCCTTCGGGCCATCAGCGGCCCGATTCCATTGGAGACATCCCATGGCGCTGGAGCGCACCCTTTCGATCATCAAGCCGGACGCCGTTGCCAAGAACGTCATCGGCGAAATCTACGCCCGCTTCGAGAAGGCCGGCCTGAAGGTCGTGGCCGCCAAGTACAAGCAGCTGTCGCGCCGTGAAGCCGAAGGCTTCTATGCCGTGCACCGCGAGCGTCCGTTCTTCAACGCGCTGGTCGAGTTCATGATCTCCGGCCCGGTGATGATCCAGGCCCTGGAAGGCGAGAACGCCGTCCTGGCCCACCGCGACCTGCTGGGCGCCACCAACCCGAAGGAAGCCGCGCCGGGCACCATCCGCGCCGACTTCGCAGAATCCATCGATGCCAACGCCGCACACGGCTCGGACTCGGTCGAGAATGCCGCGATTGAGATCGCCTACTTCTTCGCCGCCACCGAAGTCGTCTCGCGCTGAGAGTAATGCCGTGAACGAGGTCGTACAGTCCCCCGCCATCCAGCCGCTGCCGAAGTCGGCACCCGCAGCTGGCAAGCAGAACCTGCTCGACCTCGATCGCGCGGGCCTGGAGAAGTTTTTCGTCGAGGTTCTCGGCGAGAAGAAGTTCCGTGCCCATCAGGTGATGAAGTGGATCCATCATCGCTACGTCACCGATTTCGATGAAATGACCGACCTCGGCAAGGTCCTGCGCGCCAAGCTGCAGGCCCATGCCGAGGTGCTGGTTCCGAACATCGTGTTCGACAAGCCCTCCGCCGACGGCACCCACAAGTGGCTGCTGGCGATGGGCGTGGATGGCAAGAACGCCATCGAGACCGTGTACATCCCGGACAAGACCCGCGGCACGTTGTGCGTGTCCTCGCAGGTCGGTTGCGGCCTGAACTGCACGTTCTGCTCCACCGCCACCCAGGGCTTCAACCGTAACCTGACCACCGCCGAGATCATCGGCCAGGTGTGGGTTGCCGCACGCCACCTGGGCAACGTGCCGCACCAGATGCGCCGCCTCACCAACGTGGTGATGATGGGCATGGGCGAGCCGCTGATGAATTTCGACAACGTCGTGCGCGCCATGAGCGTGATGCGCGACGACCTGGGCTACGGCCTGGCGAACAAGCGCGTGACCCTGTCGACCTCCGGCCTGGTGCCGCAGATCGACCGCCTGTCTGCCGAAAGCGACGTGTCGCTGGCGGTGTCGCTGCACGCGCCGAACGACGCGCTGCGCGAGACCCTGGTGCCGCTCAACAAGAAGTACCCGATCGCCGAGCTGATGGCCTCGTGCGCACGCTACCTGCGCGCCAACAAGCGCCGCGAATCGGTCACCTTCGAGTACACCCTGATGAAGGGCATCAACGACAAGCCCGAGCATGCCCGCGAGCTGGCCCGCCTGATGCGCCAGTTCGACAACGCGGTGCAGGCCAAGGATTCGGGCAAGGTCAACCTGATCCCGTTCAATCCGTTCCCGGGCACCCGCTACGAGCGTTCCGAGGAGGCCAACATCCGCGCCTTCCAGAAGATCCTGCTCGACAGCAACGTGCTGACGATGGTCCGCCGCACCCGTGGCGACGACATCGACGCCGCCTGTGGCCAGCTCAAGGGCCAGGTGATGGACCGCACCCGCCGCCAGGCGGAGTTCAACAAGACGCTGCAGGCGGGGAAGGGGAGCGATGCCGCGGCCTGACCGCCTCTGGCTGGCGCTTCTCGCAGGCGTGCTGGCCGTTGCGGTCGGCGGCTGCAAATCCCAACCCAAGGCCAAGCTGGGCCCCAGCGAAGCGCCGGTCTATTCGGTGCGCGATCCGGACAGCGTGCGGCGCCAGGTGCGCCTGCAGGATCTGTTGGCGCTGGCTGCCCGTGACATGCAGGTCGGCAACCTGGATGCGGCCGAACGCAAGGCGCGCGAGGCGCTGAAGCTGGCGCCCGACTCGCCGGATGCGCTGGTGCTGCTGGCCGGCATCGATGAGCGCCGTGGCCGGAGCCAGCAAGCGGGCGAGAGCTTCCGCAGGGCGGCCGAACAGGCGCCGCAGCGCGGTGACATCCTCAACAATTACGGGGCGTGGCTGTGCCAGCAGGGGCGGCCGGCCGAGTCGCTGGCGTGGTTCGATCGAGCGCTGCAGGCGCCGGGCTACGCCACACCGGCCGAATCCCAGGCCAATGCGGGCAGCTGTGCACTGGACGCTGGCCAGCTTGAACGTGCCGAAGGCGACCTGCGCGCGGCGCTGTCGGCGCTGCCGGGAAACCCGGTCGCGCTGGAGGCGATGGCCCAGCTCAGCTTCCGCCAGGGCCGCTTCATGGAGGCGCGGGCCTTCGCCGAACGTAGGATTGCGGCTGCACCCGCAACGCGTTCCGTGTTACAACTTGCGTCTCAAATCGAAGCGCGGCTGGGTGATCGGGCGGCATCTGATCGCTATCTTCAGCGGATTCGACAGGAATTTCCGCAGGAAGCGGGCTCCTAACTCCAGGGTTGATGCATTGTGATTGATGACCAGACTGTGAGCGCTCTCGAGACTGCGGCCGGCTGCGGCACCCGCCTGCGCCAGGCCCGCGAGGCGGCCGGACTGACCCTCGAAGATGTCGGCTCGCGCCTGCGCATGCCGGTCCAGGTGGTCAGGTCGCTGGAAGAAGAACAATGGCAGAAGCTTGGCGCGCCGGTGTTCGTGCGCGGCCAGCTGCGCAGCTACGCGCGGCTTCTGGACGTGGACGTGGGAGAGCTGCTGGAGCAGGCCCAGGTCGGCCCGGTGGTGCCGCCTACCCTGGTCAGCCATACCCATACCCCGCGTGCGCGCCGCATTGCCGAGAATCTCGGCCGTCGCGTGCTGTACGTCGGCATCACCGCGGTGCTGGCAGTGCCGGTGTGGTTCGCCACCCGTGGCCATTTCGATGGCAGTGCGACGCCGTCGCCGAACACCGCCTCGCTGGACGCGATTCCGGCCGCCGTGCCGGTGACCCCCTCTGCCGCCGGCGTCGAGCCGGCCGCGGTGGCGGACGTGGCGAGCGCTCCGGCCAGCAAGCCGGCCGCCACTCCGTACGTGGCCTCGCTGGCCCCGGTGCCGCGTCCAGCCCCGGCACCGGCCGCTGCCGCCAATACGCTGGACATGCAGTTCAGTGGCGACAGCTGGGTCGATATCGGCGGCCCGGACGGCAGCACTGTCGAGAAGGCGCTGATCAAATCCGGCGAGAGCCGCAGCTTCACGCCGGGCCAGGTGACCCGGGTGACCCTGGGCAACGCCTCGGCGGTCCAGGTTCAGCAGAACGGCGCTATCGTCGATCTGACCCCCTACCAGCGAGCCAACGTGGCACGCTTTCAGGTATCCTCTGAAGGCTCCGTAGTCCCGGTTTCGCACTGAGGCGCGGTTTCACCACCTTCGATTAATTCCAATGGTCCCTCCCGATGGGCGGGGCGAGAGTACGCATGGCGATCGACGATCTGCTCGACGAGCACGAACAAAGTGAACGCGTCCGCAGCTGGCTGCGGAAGAATGGCGCCAGCATCCTCGGTGGCGTGGTCATCGCCATCGGTGCCATTGCCGGCTGGCAGTGGTACCAGAAGGATCAGGGCGGCAAGCTGGCCTCGGCCAATGTCGAGTACCAGAAGGCGCTCGTTGGCCTGCAGCAGAACAAGCTCGACGACGCCGCCAAGGCGGTCAAGGCGCTCGAAGCCGGCCCGTCCAGCATCTACGGCGACCTGGCGGCGCTGCAGCTGGCCAAGGCCCAGGTCGACGCCGGCAAGAACGAAGAAGCCCTGGCTACCCTGCGCGGCGTGAAGGTTGAAGGTGACCTGCAGCGCGTGGTCGACCAGCGCGTGGCCCGCCTGCTGGTGGCCACCGGCAAGAGCGACGAAGCGATCAAGCTGCTGGGCAGCGCCACCGACAGCAGCAGCCTGGAAATCCATGGCGATGCGCTGATGGCGCAGGGCAAGCGTGATGAGGCCCGTGCACAGTACGAGAAGGCGCTGAAGACGCTGGACGTGGCAGCGCCGCAGCGGCGCCTGCTGGAAACCAAGGTTATGGACGCCGGCGGCACCGTCGCCGCCCCTGCGGAGTCGGTTTGATGAGTCAGAAGGTCATGATCACCCGCGTCGCCACCGTGCTCCTGATGGGCATGGCCCTGACCGGCTGCAGCACCATGAAGGGCTGGTTCGCCGGCAAGGACGCGGCCGCGAAGAAGGCACAGGAACCGGCTGAGCTGGTCAAGTTCGAGCCGACCCTGAAGGTCAACAAGGCCTGGTCGGTCAACCTCGGCAAGGGCGAGCGCCGCATCGGCGTGCGCCAGGGCCCGGCCGTGGCCAACGGCCACGTGTTCGCTGCGGCGATCACCGGTGGCGTGCACGCCATCGACCTGCAGACCGGCAAGAAGGTCTGGACCTGGGAGCCGCAGAAGGAAAAGAAGAAGGCCAAGCTGCGCCTGTCCGGTGGCCCGGGTGTCGGTGAGAGCCTGGTCGTGATCGGCACGCTCGATGGCCAGGTCATCGCGCTGGACATCAACGACGGCAGCGAAAAGTGGCGCGCCCGTGTTCCGGGTGAAGTCATCGCCGCGCCGGCCATCGCCCAGGGCGCGGTCTACGTGCGCAGCAACGACGGCCGTATCACTGCGTTCGATGCCGGCAACGGCACCCAGAAGTGGTTCAACCCGAGCGAGCTGCCGGCGCTGACCGTGCGTGGCAACGCACCGGTGGTGACCGGCCCGGGCGTGCTGTTCATCGGCAAGGACGAGGGCGCGGTTGCCGCCCTGGCCCAGCAGGATGGCCGCACCCTGTGGGAACAGAACGTGGGCAACGGTGAAGGCCGTACCGAGCTGGAGCGTATGGCCGATGTGGACGGCGCGCCGGTGCTGGATGGCAACACCCTGTTCGTGAGCAGCTTCAAGAACCAGACGATGGCCATCGAAGGCCCGACCGGTCGCCCGCTGTGGGCGCGCGACCACGGCGGTGCGGGTGGCGTGGCGGTGTCGTCGGGCAATGTGTTCGTGACCGACAACAAGGGCGGCGTGTTCGGCCTGGACAAGGCCAGCGGCGCAGCCATGTGGTCGCAGACGGCACTGGCCCGTCGCTCGCTGACCGGCCCGGCGCTGCATGGCGACTACGTCGTGGTCGGCGACTACAAGGGATACGTGCACTGGTTGCAGGCCTCCGATGGTGCGATGGCGGCACGGGCAAAGAGCGGTGGTGATGCCCTGTTGGCCCAGCCGGTCGTCGCAGACGGGGTGCTGCTGGTGCAGAACGTGGATGGCAAGCTGACCGCCTTCCGGTTGGCAAATTAATACGGAGTACTCGCGATGCTGCCTTTGGTCGCCCTGGTTGGACGGCCGAATGTCGGCAAGTCGACCATTTTCAATGCGTTGACCCGCACCCGTGACGCCCTGGTCCATGACCAGCCCGGCGTCACCCGTGATCGCAACTACGGCGTCTGCCGCCTCGACGAGGACAATCATTTCCTCGTCGTGGATACCGGCGGTATTGCCGGTGAGGACGAAGGCCTGGCCGGTGCCACCACCCGCCAGGCGCGTGCGGCGGCTGCCGAAGCGGACCTGATCCTGTTCGTCGTCGATGCCCGCGAGGGCACCTCGGCGCTGGACGACGAGATCCTGGCGTGGCTGCGCAAGCTGTCGCGCCCGACGTTGCTGCTGATCAACAAGATCGACGGTACCGACGAGGACAGCGTCCGCTCCGAGTTCGCCCGCTACGGTTTCGGCGAAATGCTGACCGTCTCGGCCGCGCATCGCCAGGGCCTGGACGACCTGCTGGACGAAGTGATCCAGCGCCTGCCGGAAGAAGGTAGCGGCGAAGAGCTGGACAACGATCCGAACCGCATCCGCATCGCCTTCGTCGGCCGCCCGAACGTGGGCAAGTCGACCCTGGTCAACCGCATCCTCGGCGAGGAGCGCATGATCGCCTCCGACGTGCCGGGCACCACCCGCGACTCGATCGCGGTGGACCTGGAGCGTGACGGCCGCGAGTACCGCCTGATCGATACCGCCGGCCTGCGCCGTCGTTCGCGCGTGGACGAGGTCGTCGAGAAGTTCTCGGTGGTCAAGACCATGCAGTCGATCGAACAGTGCCAGGTGGCCGTGCTGATGCTGGACGCCACCGAGGGCGTGACCGACCAGGACGCCACCGTGCTCGGTGCCGTGCTCGACGCCGGCCGCGCGCTGGTGATCGCCATCAACAAGTGGGATGGCCTGACCGAGTACCAGCGCGAACAGGCTGAAACCATGCTGTCGCTGAAGCTGGGCTTCGTGCCCTGGGCCGAATCGGTGCGCATTTCAGCCAAGCACGGCTCGGGCCTGCGCGAGCTGTTCCGTGCGGTGCACCGCGCGCACGAATCGGCGAACAAGACCTTCACCACCAGCGAAGTGAACAAGGCGCTGGAAGTGGCGTACGAGACCAACCCGCCGCCGACCATCCGCGGGCATGTCTCCAAGCTGCGCTACGTGCACCCGGCCGGTTCCAACCCGCCGACCTTCATCGTGCACGGCACGCGCCTGAAGGAACTGCAGGAGTCGTACAAGCGCTACCTGGAGAACTTCTTCCGCAAGCGCTTCAAGCTGATCGGCACGCCGGTGAGCTTCATCTTCCGCGAGGGTACCAACCCGTACGAGGGCAAGAAGAACGTCCTCACTGAGCGGCAGATCAAGTCCAAGCGGCGCTTGATGAAGCACGTCAAGGGCAA
>NZ_JAOBZT010000081.1:0-17069 GCF_029839005.1 Stenotrophomonas sp. GD03958
GCAAGCGCCCGAACGCACAGCCGCTAGCGGCTGGGCCGGCCTGGGGGTTTACGGCGTCCCCCACCATCCCCACCCGCCCGGCCAAGCCCGCCAATCCAACTGGGCTTTCCGCGACCAACCCAACCAAACCCCCGCCACGAGGGGCTGCGCCGTTGGCTGAAAATCCATGTAACCGCTTACAAGGAAACGGATTTTTGCCGCAGCGGGTATCATGACCGGCTGACTTCATACAGGAGCCACCCGCTCATGCGCCGCAAGATCGTCGCCGGAAACTGGAAGCTGCATGGCAGCCGTCAATTCGCCAATGAACTGCTGGGGCAGGTGGCTGCCGGGCTGCCGCTGGAGGGGGTGGACGTGGTGATCCTGCCGCCGCTGCCCTACCTGGGGGAGCTGGTCGAGGACTTCGGCGAGACCGGCCTGGCCTTCGGCGCGCAGGACGTGAGCAGCAACGAGAAGGGCGCCTACACCGGCGAGGTCTGCGCGGCCATGCTGGTCGAGGTTGGGGCCCGCTATGGCCTGGTCGGCCATTCCGAGCGCCGCCAGTACCACCATGAGAGCAGCGAGCTGGTCGCGCGCAAGTTCGCCGCCGCCCAGCACGCCGGCCTGGTGCCGGTGCTGTGCGTGGGCGAGACCCTGGAACAGCGCGAGGCCGGGCAGACCGAAGCGGTCATCGCCAGCCAGCTGGCGCCGGTGCTGGAGCTGGTCGGCGCGGCAGGTTTCGCCAATGCTGTGGTCGCCTACGAGCCGGTCTGGGCCATCGGTACCGGCCGTACCGCCAGCAAGGAACAGGCACAGCAGGTGCACGCGTTCATCCGTGGCGAAGTCGCGCGCATCGATGCTAGAATCGCTGATTCACTGCCCATTGTTTACGGCGGTAGCGTGAAGCCCGACAATGCCGGGGAACTGTTCGCGCAGCCGGATGTCGATGGTGGGCTGGTCGGCGGCGCCTCCCTGGTGGCCGCGGACTTCCTGGCCATCGCACGGGCGGCGGCCGCGAACTAATCCTAGAAGTATTGTCCGAGGGCGGTTTCCAATGCTGATGTTGATCCTCAATGTCGTCTACGTGCTGGTCGCTGTGGCCATGATCGCGCTGATCCTGATGCAGCGTGGCTCGGGTGCGGCGGCAGGTTCGGGCTTTGGTGCTGGTGCCTCGGGCACGGTGTTCGGTGCGCGCGGCGCCTCGAACTTCCTGTCCAAGTCGACCAAGTGGCTGGCCGTGGTGTTCTTCGGCATCAGTCTCTTCATGGCCTGGTATGCCGGTCACGGCAGCCGCCCGGCGGCCGACCAGGATCTGGGCCTGATGTCCGCCCCGGCGGCCAGCGCGCCGGCGGCTCCGGCGGGCGAACTGCCGGCCGTTCCGAAGGCCGATGCGGTCCCGGCCGCCCCGGTTCCGGCGGCGAATGTGCCGGCTCAGGCGGAATCTTCGGTTTCTGGTGAAGAAAAGCCTTCGGAAGGCTCCCAGAAACACTGAAGCCGGTTACAATACGCGGCGCATCGGGAAGATAGTCTGATGTGATCGTTTGCCCAGGTGGCGGAATTGGTAGACGCACTACCTTGAGGTGGTAGCGACGCAAGTCGTAGGGGTTCGAGTCCCCTCTTGGGCACCATTTGTAAGTAAAGCGGGTTCGTCTGGCGCGCAAGGCGCCAGGCAGATTCCCGTCCACTCCCCCATGCCAAAGCGCCTGCAGGCGCGGCGGCAGAGGCAAGAGAGAATCGCTGTGCTGGCCGAATATTTGCCGTCTCTGCTGTTTCTGATCGTTGCCACCGGTATCGGCGTTACGCTGATGCTGGTTGGTCGATTCCTCGGTCCCCGCCGCCCCGATCTGGAAAAGCTCTCGCCGTACGAGTGCGGCTTCGAGGCCTTCGAAGACGCGCGCATGAAGTTCGATGTGCGCTACTACCTGATCGCGATCCAGTTCATCGTCTTCGACCTGGAAATCATCTTCATCGTGCCGTGGACCCAGGTCTTCATGGAACTGGGCGCCCGCTCGCTCATCACCATGGGCCTGTTCGTTGGCATGCTGTTCCTCGGTTTCATTTACGTCTGGAAGAAGGGAGCGCTGGAATGGGAGTGATTCAGACTCTCGATGGCCTCATGAACAACCCCACGCCGGAAGGCCGGGTTGATGACATCCTGCGGCCGGAAGGCGACAACCCGCTGCTGGAGAAGGGCTTCGTCACTACCAGCGTCGATGCACTGCTGAACTGGGCGCGCACCGGCTCGATGTGGCCGATGACCTTCGGCCTGGCCTGCTGCGCCGTCGAGATGATGCACGCCGGTGCCGCGCGCCTGGACCTCGACCGCTACGGCGTGGTGTTCCGCCCGTCGCCGCGTCAGTCCGACGTGATGATCGTGGCCGGCACCCTGGTCAACAAGATGGCCCCGGCGCTGCGCAAGGTCTACGACCAGATGCCGGACCCGAAGTGGGTCATCTCGATGGGTAGCTGCGCCAACGGTGGCGGCTACTACCACTACTCCTATTCTGTGGTGCGCGGCTGTGATCGCGTGGTGCCGGTGGACGTCTACGTCCCGGGCTGCCCGCCGACCGCCGAGGCGCTGGTGTACGGGATCCTGCAGCTGCAGAAGAAGATCTGGCGTACACAGACCATCGCCCGCTGACCCCTTCACCTGACAAGAGCGCGCCAAGCCCCCATGGCAGAGCAAGCATCCTTCATCGACCGACTGTCCGCACGTTTCGCTGGTGCGAAGGTCATCGTGGTCGAACCCCGCGGCGAAGTGACGCTGGAAGTGCCTGCCGCCGAGTGGCACGCCACCGCCCTGGCGCTGCGTGACGAGTTTGGTTTCGAGCAGGCCGTGGATCTGTGCGGCGTCGACTACCTCGGCTACGGCTCCGACGAGTGGGACACCGCCGATGTGTCCTCGCAGGGCTTCAGCCGTGGCGTCGAAGGCAAGGCCCAAGGCCGCTTCGCGTGGGGCGAGTTCCCCACCGAGGAAAACGGTGCCGACGGTGCCCGCCCGCAGCACATGCCGACCCAGCGCTTCGCCGTGGTCGCCCAGCTGCGTTCGTACCAGCACAACCTGATGATGCACCTGCGCTGCTTCGCCCCTGACGAAGCGCTGCCGGTGGTGTCCTCGCTGACCGGCATCTGGCCGGGCCTGAACTGGTTCGAGCGCGAAGCGTTCGATCTGTACGGCGTGATCTTCGAAGGCCACCCGGACCTGCGCCGGATCCTGACCGACTACGGTTTCGTCGGCCATCCGTTCCGCAAGGATTTCCCGCTGATCGGCAATGTCGAAGTCCGCTACGACGAAGAAAAGAAGCGCGTGATCTACGAACCGGTCACCTCGGTGGAGCCGCGTGTCGGCGTGCCGCGCGTGATCCGCGACGACGCCCGTCTGCAGACCGCAGAAGGTGAGCGCGCGCAGGAGGCAGTGAAGTGAGCCACGTACACCAGGCTGGCGAAGCGTTCGCCAGCAACGCCGCCGAAAGCCGGCAGGAAATCCGCAACTACACCATGAACTTCGGCCCGCAGCATCCGGCCGCTCACGGTGTGCTGCGCCTGATCCTGGAAATGGACGGTGAAACCATCATGCGCGCCGACCCGCACGTGGGTCTGCTGCACCGTGGTACCGAAAAGCTGGCCGAGTCCAAGCCGTTCAACCAGTCGATCGGCTACATGGATCGCCTGGATTACGTGTCGATGATGTGCAACGAGCACGCCTACGTGCGCGCGATCGAGACCCTGATGGGCATCGAGGCGCCGGAGCGTGCCCAGTACATCCGCACCATGTACGATGAAATCACCCGCATCCTCAACCACCTGATGTGGCTGGGCTCCAACGCGCTCGACCTGGGCGCGATGGCGGTGATGCTGTACGCCTTCCGCGAACGCGAAGAGCTGATGGACTGCTACGAAGCGGTTTCCGGCGCGCGCATGCACGCGGCGTACTACCGTCCGGGCGGTGTCTACCGCGACCTGCCGGACCACATGCCGAAGTACAAGGAATCGCGCTGGCACAAGGGCAAGGCGCTGAAGCAGCTCAATGCTTCGCGCGAAGGCTCGCTGCTGGACTTCCTGGAGAACTTCACCGTCGAGTTCCCCAAGCGCATCGACGAATACGAAACCCTGCTGACCGACAACCGTATCTGGAAGCAGCGTACCGTCGGCATCGGCGTGGTCACTCCCGAGCTGGCCCATCAGTGGGGCATGACCGGCGTGATGCTGCGCGGCTCGGGCATTGCCTGGGACCTGCGCAAGAAGCGTCCGTACGCCAAGTACGATGCCGTCGATTTCGACATCCCGCTGGGCAAGGAAGGTGACTGCTACGACCGCTACCTGGTCCGCGTTGCCGAAATGCGCGAATCCAACCGCATCATCAAGCAGTGCGTGGCGTGGCTGAAGGCCAACCCGGGCCCGGTGATGGTGAAGAACTTCAAGGTCGCTCCGCCCAGGCGCGAGGACATGAAGGACGACATGGAAGCGCTGATCCACCACTTCAAGCTGTTCAGCGAAGGCTACTGCGTACCGGCCGGCGAGACCTACTCGGCGGTGGAGGCCCCGAAGGGCGAGTTCGGCTGCTACCTGGTCTCCGATGGCGCCAACAAGCCGTTCCGCGTGCACCTGCGCGCGCCGGGCTTCGCCCACCTGTCCTCGATCGATTCGGTCGTGCGCGGCCACATGCTGGCCGACGTGGTGGCGATGATCGGTACCTACGACCTGGTGTTCGGCGAGGTTGACCGGTAATGCCGTCCGCTACGCCAACGCCCGCTGCAGGCAGCCGGCGCAAGCCGGCGCCGCAGTTTCTGGAATTTCACGTTATGCATTTCGCTGAGGTCGGCCGATGAAGGCGACAGGTAATTTCGAGGCGGCGCGCGACGTCGACCCGATGGTGGTGCTGAGCGACAAGACCCGCGCTCACATCGATCACTGGCTGTCCAAGTTCCCGCCGGATCGCAAGCGCTCTGCCGTGCTGCAGGGCCTGCATGCGGCCCAGGAGCAGAACCAGGGCTGGCTGACCGACGAGCTGATCGCCGCCGTGGCCAAGTACCTGGACCTGCCGCCGGTCTGGGCCTACGAGGTCGCCAGCTTCTACTCGATGTTCGAGACCGAGAAGGTGGGCCGCAACAACGTGGCCATCTGCACCAACATCAGCTGCTGGCTCAATGGCGCCGAAGACATCGTGCGCCACTGCGAGAAGAAACTGGGCATCAAGCACGGTGAATCGACCCCGGATGGCCGCGTCTACCTCAAGCGCGAGGAAGAGTGTCTGGCCGGCTGCGGCGGCGCACCGATGATGGTCATCAACGGTCACTACCATGAGCGTCTGACCCTGGAAAAGGTCGACGAGCTGCTGGACGGGCTGGAGTAAGGGCATGGCACATCACCACGAATCCAAGGGTCCGGTCGGCCCCGCGCCGCTGCCGCACCAGGTGGTCTACACCACCCTGCATTACGACACCCCGTGGTCGTACGAAAGCTACCTGAAGACCGGTGGTTACGCCGCCCTGCGCAAGATCCTCGAAGAGAAGATCCCGCCGGAGCAGGTCATCGAGATGGTCAAGGCCTCGGGCCTGCGCGGCCGCGGTGGCGCAGGCTTCCCGACCGGCCTGAAGTGGTCCTTCATGCCCAAGGGCAACATGCAGAAGTACATCCTCTGCAACTCGGACGAATCCGAGCCGGGCACCTGCAAGGACCGCGACATTCTGCGCTACAACCCGCACTCGGTGGTGGAGGGCATGGCGATCGCCTGCTACGCCACCGGTTCGACCGTGGGCTACAACTACCTGCGCGGTGAATTCCACCACGAGCCGTTCGAGCACTTCGAGCAGGCCCTGGCCGACGCCTATGCGAACGGCTGGCTGGGCAAGAACATCCTCGGCAGCGGCGTGGACATCGACATCTACGGTGCGCTGGGCGCCGGCGCCTACATCTGCGGTGAAGAAACCGCGCTGATGGAATCGCTGGAAGGCAAGAAGGGCCAGCCGCGCTACAAGCCGCCGTTCCCGGCAAACTTCGGCCTCTACGGCAAGCCGTCGACGATCAACAACACCGAAACCTACGGTTCGGTGCCGGCGATCATCCGCAACGGCCCGGAGTGGTTCAAGGGCCTGAGCCTGACCGCCAACGGCGGCCCGAAGTGCTTCTCGGTGTCCGGCTGCGTGCAGAACGGCGGCAACTTTGAAGTACCGCTGGGCACCACCTTCGACGACCTGCTGGAAATGGCCGGTGGCCTGCGTCCGGGCCGCAAGCTCAAGGGCGCGATTCCGGGCGGCGTGTCGATGCCGGTGCTGACCGCGGCCGAGCTGAAGGGCCTGCCGATGGACTACGACACCATCCGTGCGCTGGGCTCCGGCCTGGGTTCGGGGGCCATCGTGGTGCTCGACGACAGCGTCTGCTGCGTCAAGTTCGCCTGCCGCATCAGCCAGTTCTTCCACAAGGAATCGTGCGGCCAGTGCACGCCGTGCCGTGAAGGTACCGGCTGGATGCACCGCGTGCTGGAGCGCATCGTCGCCGGCAAGGCCACGATGGAAGACCTGCACCAGCTGAAGGCGGTGGCCGGCCAGATCGAAGGCCACACCATCTGTGCGTTCGGTGAAGCGGCTGCATGGCCCATCCAGGGCTTCCTGCGCCAGTTCTGGGACGAATTCGAGTACTACATCGTCAACGGTCATTCGATGGTTGACGGCAAGAAGGTGGAGGCAGCCGCCGCATGAGCGCGCAACCCGTAAACCCGAACGTGCCACCAGACCACGTGACCATCGAGATCGATGGCAAGTCGCTGGTCGTGCCCAAGGGTTCGATGATCATCCAGGCGGCCGACAAGGCCGGCATTCCGATTCCGCGCTTCTGCTACCACGAGAAGCTGCCGATCGCCGCCAACTGCCGCATGTGCCTGGTGGACGTGGAGAAGTCGCCGAAGCCGGCGCCGGCCTGCGCTACCCCGGTGATGGACGGCATGAAGGTCGCCACCCGCAGTGAGAAGGCACTGAAGTTCCAGCGCTCGGTGATGGAGTTCCTGCTCATCAACCATCCGCTGGACTGCCCGATCTGCGATCAGGGCGGCGAGTGCGAGCTGCAGGACGTATCGCTGGGCTATGGCCGTTCGGTCAGCCGTTTCAACGAGCGCAAGCGCGTGGTGCCGGACGAGGACATGGGGCCGCTGGTGGCCACCGAGATGACCCGTTGCATCCAGTGCACCCGCTGCGTCCGCTTCACCGCCGACGTTGCCGGTACCTACGAACTGGGTGGCATGTACCGCGGTGAGAACCTGCAGATCGGCACCTTCGACGGCAAGCCGCTGACCACCGAGCTGTCGGGCAACGTCGTCGACGTCTGCCCGGTCGGCGCGCTGACCAACAAGGTGTTCCAGTTCCGCGCCCGCCCGTGGGAGCTGACCGCGCGCGAGTCGCTGGGCTACCACGACGCGATGGGTTCGAACCTGTTCCTGCACGTGCGTCGCGGCGAAGTGCTGCGCACCGTGCCGCGCGACAACGAAGCGGTGAACGAGTGCTGGCTGTCCGACCGCGACCGCTACTCGCACCAGGGCCTGTACAGCGAAGACCGCGCGGTCAAGCCGCTGCGCAAGGTCAATGGCGAGTGGAAGGAAGTGAGCTGGGCCGAAGGCCTGGCCGCAGCCGCCGAGATCCTCAAGGCGAACCAGGGCGACAACCTGGGCGTGCTGGTGCATCCGTCGACCTCGAACGAGGAGGGTGCGCTGCTGGCCCGCCTGGCCAAGGGCCTGGGCTCGGGCAACATCGACCACCGCATCAACAACCGCGATTTCTCCGACGCCGCAACCGCCGAAGTGTTCGGCCTGCCGCTGGCCGAGATCGAAGGCGCCGACCGCATCGTCGTCCTGGGCAGCAACATCCGCCACGAACTGCCGCTGCTGCACGCCCGCCTGCGCAAGGCGCAGACCACCAAGGGCGCGAAGATCCACGTCATCAATCCGGTGGACTTCGACTTTGCCTTCAGCATTGCCGGCAAGCAGATCGTCGCACCGTCCAAGTTCGTCGATGCGCTGGCCAGCAGCGAGCTGCGTTCGGCAGTGCAGGGCGGCAACAACACCTTGCTGATCGTCGGTGGCATCGCCGAGAATCACCCGCAGGCTGCCGCGATCCGCGCCGCGGCGCGTGACTTCGCCGCAGCGACCGGTGCCAAGCTGTGCCGCATCCCGCAGGGCGCCAACGCCGTGGGCCTGACCCGCGCCGGCGTGCTGCCGGCCGGCAAGGACGTCGCCGCGATGCTGGCGCAGCCGCGCCAGGCCTACGTGGTGTACGGGCTGGAGCCGGGCCTGGACTTCGCCGATGCACCGGCCGCGCGCAAGGCGCTGGTGGGTGCCCAGGTGGTGGCGTTCAGCCACTTCGCCTGCGCCTCGACCCGCGACGTTGCAGACGTGATCCTGCCGATCGGTGCGCTGCCGGAAATCGATGCCACCCTTACCAACCTCGACGGTCGCGAGCAGTCGGCCCGTGCCGGCGGCAAGCTGCCGGGCGAGGCCCGTGAAGGCTGGCGCGTGCTGCGCGCCCTGGGCGGCGACATGGCGCTGGCCGGTTTCGACTTCACCGACCTGGCCGGACTGCGTGCCAGCCTGGCCCCTGTGTCGGTCAGTATTGCCGCTTCGGCACAGCCGGCGGTTGCCGGTGAAGGCCTGGAAGTGGCTTCGACCGCCGCGATCTACCGCACCGATGCGGTGGTCCGTCGCGCGCCGGCGCTGCAGTCGCATCCGCTCAGCAACGCCCCGCGCATCGTGCTGAACGCTGAAGATGCCGCTCGCCTGCAGCTGCAGGAAGGGCAGATGGCCAAGGTCGGCACCGATGCCGGCAAGGCCACCCTGCCGGTGGTGGTCGACGCCCGCGTCGCAGCGGGTTCGGTCTGGATTGAATCGGGCCACGGCGCGACCGCGCCGCTGGGTGCCGCTCGCGTATCGGTGGTGGCTGCATGAACGAATTGCTGTTGAACGCGGTCGACCCGCTGCACCAGTGGCTGCTGGGCCTCGGTGACATCGGCGCGCTGATCTGGATCATCCTGAAGATCCTGGTGATCGCCGTTCCGGTGATCATCTCGGTGGCCTTCTACGTGGTCTGGGAACGCAAGCTGATCGGCTGGATGCACGTCCGCCACGGCCCGATGTATGTGGGCATGGGCATCTTCCAGGCCTTCGCCGACGTCTTCAAGCTGCTGTTCAAGGAAGTGGTCCAGCCGAGCAGCGCCAACAAGGCGATCTACCTGCTGGCCCCGCTGATCACCCTGGCCCCGGCCTTCGCGGCCTGGTCGGTGGTCCCCTTCGATTCGCAGATCGTGCTGTCCAACGCCAACGCCGGCCTGCTGTACCTGCTGGCGATGACCTCGCTGGGCATCTACGGCATCATCCTGGCCGGCTGGGCGTCCAACTCGAAGTACGCGTTCCTGGGTGCGATGCGCGCCTCGGCACAGATGATCAGCTACGAAATCGCCATGGGCTTTGCCCTGGTCGGCGTGATGATCGCCTCGGGCAGCCTGAACCTGAGCAACATCGTGATGGCGCAGGCCGGCAGTTCCGGCTTCTTCGACTGGTTCCTGCTGCCTTTGTTCCCGCTGTTCGTCATCTACTGGGTGTCGGGCGTGGCTGAAACCAACCGCGCGCCGTTCGACGTGGTGGAAGGCGAATCGGAAATCGTCGCCGGCCACATGGTCGAGTACTCCGGCGGCGCGTTCGCCCTGTTCTTCCTGGCCGAATACGCGAACATGATCCTGATCAGCTTCCTGATCTCGATCTTCTTCCTCGGCGGCTGGCTGAGCCCGGTCCAGGGCTGGGTCAACTTCGGCAATGTCTCGCCGCTGGTCGACTGGATCTGGAAGGGCGGTGCACCGTGGTTGTTCGTCAAGGTGTTCTTCTTCGCCAGTGCCTACATCTGGTTCCGTGCCAGCTTCCCGCGCTTCCGCTACGACCAGATCATGCGCCTGGGCTGGAAGGTCTTCATCCCGCTGGCCATTCTGTGGATCGCGGTTACCGCCGTCATGGTGTTCTTCGGCGTGATTCAAAAGGGCGTCTAAAGTGATGAACAGGATTACCCATTACTTCAAGAGCCTGCTGCTGCTCGAACTGCTGGCGGGCCTCTGGCTGACGCTGAAGTACAGCTTCAAGCCGAAGTACACGATGATGTACCCGATGGAGAAGTTCCCGCAGTCGCCGCGCTTCCGTGGCCTGCACGCGCTGCGCCGTTACCCCAACGGCGAAGAGCGCTGCATTGCCTGCAAGCTGTGCGAAGCGGTCTGCCCGGCGCTGGCCATCACCATCGACTCGGCCAAGCGCGAGGACGGAACCCGCCGCACCACGCGCTACGACATCGACCTGTTCAAGTGCATCTTCTGCGGCTTCTGCGAGGAAAGCTGCCCGGTGGACTCGATCGTCGAAACCCACATCCTCGAGTACCACTTCGAGAATCGTGGCGAAAACATCGTTACCAAGCCGCAGCTGCTGGCCCTGGGCGACCGTCTCGAAAACGAGATCGCCGAGCGTCGTGCCGCCGATGCCGCTTACCGCTGAGGTCGAGAGATGGATTGGGTAAATATCGCTTTCTGGGTGTTCGCCATCGCGGCAACGGTTTCGGCCGGTGCGGTGATCAGCGTGCGCAACCCGGTTCACGCCGTGCTCTGCCTGGTGCTGACCTTCTTCTCCATTGCCTGCGTGTGGCTGCTGGTGGGCGCCGAGTTCCTCGGTGTGGCGCTGGTGCTGGTCTACGTCGGCGCGGTGATGGTGCTGTTCCTGTTCGTGGTGATGATGCTGGACATCGACCCCACCAAGCTGCGTGAGGGCTGGGTGCGCTACCTGCCGGTCGGCCTCATCGTCGCCGTCGCGATGCTGGTGCAGATGCTGATCCTGATCGGCGTCAAGGCGCGTTCGGCCACGCCGTTCCCGGCCGACAACGCCGCTGCGGTCGCCGCCGACACGTCCAACATCACCTGGCTGGCGCGCACGTTGTTCACCGAGTACCTGCTTCCGTTCGAGTTCGCCGCCGTCATCCTGACCGTGGCCGTGGTTGCTGCCGTGATGCTGACCCTGCGTCGCCGCACCGGCGTCAAGAGCCAGAACCCGAGTGAGCAGACCATGGTCAAGGCCGGCCAGCGTCTGCGCATGGTCAAGATGGGTGCCGAGGCCCCGGTCGTGCACAGCAACAGCAAGCCGGCCACCGGCGAGGAGACCCAGCCGTGATTACCCTTGGCCACATCCTTGCGCTTGGCGCGGTGCTGTTCGCCATCAGCCTGGCCGGCATCTTCCTCAACCGGAAGAACGTCATCGTCCTGCTGATGTCGATCGAACTGATGCTGCTGTCGGTGAACATCAACTTCGTCGGCTTCTCGCGCCAGCTGGGCGATCCGTCCGGCCAGCTGTTCGTGTTCTTCATCCTGACCGTCGCCGCCGCGGAAGCCGCCATCGGCCTGGCGATCCTGGTGACCCTGTTCCGTACCCGCCGCACGATCAATGTCGGCGAAGTCGATTCGTTGAAGGGCTGATCCACAGATGGAAATCACTCTCTCCAAGAGTCTGTTGATCGCAGTGGTGCTCGCACCGCTGTTCGGCAGCATCATCGCCGGCCTGTTCGGTCGCCAGGTCAAGCGCTTCGGCGCGCAGACCATCACCATCCTCGGCGTCGCGGTGGCCTGCGGCCTGTCGATGTACACGTTCTACCAGTTGATGTGGGGCGGCGCGCAGCCGTTCAACCAGAACATCTACACGTTCTTTGAAGTCGGCCAGTATTCGGCGCACGTCGGCTTCATGGTCGACAAGCTGACCGCGATGATGATGGTGGTGGTGACCTTCGTGTCGCTGCTGGTCCACATCTACACGATCGGCTACATGCAGGACGACCCGGGCTACCAGCGCTTCTTCAGCTACATCTCGCTGTTCACCTTCTCGATGCTCACCCTGGTGATGAGCAACAATTTCCTGCAGCTGTTCTTCGGCTGGGAAGCGGTGGGCCTGGTGTCGTACCTGCTGATCGGCTTCTGGTTCAAGCGCCCGACCGCGATCTTCGCCAACATGAAGGCGTTCCTGGTCAACCGCGTCGGTGACTTCGGCTTCCTGCTGGGCATCGCCGGCGTGCTGTGGGTGTTCGGCACCCTGGACTACTCGCAGGTGTTCTCGCAGGCCGGCATGCTGGCTGACCCGCGCGCCCAGCTGCAGATCTGGGACGGCACCATCCTGGGCATGCAGCTGCTGAACGAGCCGGTGATCTGGTCGATCGCCACCGTCATCTGCATCTGCCTGTTCATTGGTGCCATGGGCAAGTCGGCCCAGGTCCCGCTGCATGTGTGGCTGCCGGACTCGATGGAAGGCCCGACCCCGATCTCGGCACTGATCCACGCCGCGACGATGGTGACAGCCGGTATCTTCATGGTCACCCGCATGTCACCGCTGTTCGAGCTGTCGCAGACCGCGCTGAACTTCGTGCTGTTCATCGGTGCCACCACCGCGTTCTTCACCGGCCTGATCGGCATCGTGCAGAACGACATCAAGCGCGTCGTCGCGTATTCCACGCTGTCCCAGCTGGGCTACATGACGGTTGCACTGGGCGTGTCGGCCTATTCGGCCGCCGTGTTCCACCTGATGACCCACGCCTTCTTCAAGGCCCTGCTGTTCCTGGGCGCCGGCTCGGTCATCATCGCGATGCACCACGAGCAGGACATGCGCAAGATGGGCGGCCTGCGCAAGTACATGCCGATCACCTTCATCACCATGTGGATCGGTACCCTGGCGCTGGTGGGTACGCCGTTCTTCTCCGGCTTCTACTCGAAGGACACCATCATCGAGGCGGCCGAGCTGCACGCGCACCTGTCCAACAACTGGGTGGCCACCTACGGCTACTGGGCCGTACTGGGCGGCGTGATCGTCACCAGCTTCTACAGCTTCCGCCTGCTGTTCCTGACCTTCCATGGCAAGGAACGATTCCGCGACACGCATGATGACCACGCGCATGGCCATGGCCATGACGAGCACCATGCCGCCGACGCCCACCACGGCGATGCGCATCACGACGACCACGGCCATGGCCACGGTCCTCATGAGCCGCACGAAACCCCGTGGGTGGTGACCCTGCCGCTGATCCTGCTGGCCATCCCTTCGATCGCCATCGGCTTCTTCAGCATCGGTCCGATGCTGTATGGCACCGACTGGGCCGGCCACCACGCGCACGACGCCATCAAGGGACAGGCGCATACGTTCTTCACCGGCATCGTGGACTTCTACGATCCGGCCAAGAACACCATCGGCTTCCTGGGCGAGGAGTTCCATGGCCCGGTCGCGTTCGCGCTGCACGGCATGATGGCGCCGGCGTTCGTGCTGACCGTTGCGGGCTTCCTGCTGGCCGCACTGTTCTACCTGTGGAAGCCGGACCTGTCGGGCAAGGCCCGCAAGACCTTCGCTCCGCTGGTTTCGGTGCTGGAAAACAAGTACGGCTTCGACAAGCTGTGGATCGATGGCTTTGCCGGTGGCAGCGTCAAGCTGGGCAAGGTCTCGCGCTGGATCGACAGCAACATCGTCGACGGCGTGGTCAATCTCTCGGCACGTGTTGTGGACGTCGCAGCCGGCGTGCTGCGTCGTACCCAATCCGGTTTCCTCTATCACTACGCCTTCGCGATGATCATCGGCCTGATTGCCCTGCTGGGCGTGCTGATGCATTACCTGCGTTGATGACCTGTACGGAATAAGAAGACGTGTCGAACTGGCCTCTACTCAGTGTCCTCATCTGGCTGCCGATCATCGGTGGTGCCCTGATTCTTGCGATCCGTGATGCGCAGACCGCCCGCTGGGCGTCGCTGGGCGTAGCGGTGCTGACGTTCGTGGCGAGCCTCTCGCTGCTGAGCGGCTACAACGCGGGCGTCGACGGTCTGCAGTTCGTCGAGACCCACGCCTGGATCCCGGCGTACAAGATCGGCTACAACCTGGGCGTGGACGGCATTGCCGTGGCGCTGATCCTGCTGACCACCCTGGTCAGCGTGCTTGCCCTGATCGGCGCCTGGAGCGCCATCGACAAGCGCGTGAACCAGTACGTGGCGGCCTTCCTTATCCTGGAAGGCGTCACCGTGGGCATCTTTGCTGCGACGGACGCGATGCTGTTCTACGTGTTCTTCGAAGCGATGCTGATCCCGATGTTCCTGATCATCGGTGTCTGGGGCGGCCCGCGCCGCATCTACGCCGCGCTGAAGTTCTTCCTGTACACCTTCCTCGGCTCGGTGCTGATGCTGGTGGCGCTGATCTACCTGTACATGAAGGGCGGCAGCTTCCAGCTGGCCGACCTGTACGCACTGCCGCTGTCGGCCAAGGAACAGACCTGGATCTTCTTCGCCTTCCTGATCGCCTTCGCGGTCAAGGTGCCGATGTTCCCGGTCCACACCTGGCTGCCGGATGCCCACGTGGAAGCGCCGACCGCCGGTTCGGTGATCCTGGCCGCGATCGCCCTGAAGATCGGTGGCTACGGCTTCCTGCGCTTCAACCTGCCGATCGTTCCGGACGCGTCGCAGGAATGGGCCTGGCTGGTGATCGCGTTGTCGCTGATCGCAGTGATCTATGTCGGCCTGGTCGCCCTGGTGCAGGACGACATGAAGAAGCTGATCGCCTACTCGTCGATCGCGCACATGGGCTTTGTCACCCTCGGCACCTTCATCGCCCTGTGGCTGGTGCGTGAAGCCGGCAACGCCGATGCCGCCCGCCTGGGCCTGCAGGGCGCCATGGTGCAGATGATCTCGCACGGCTTCGTGTCCGGCGCCATGTTCTCCTGCGTCGGCGTGCTGTACGACCGCATGCACAGCCGCCGCATCGCCGATTACGGCGGCGTGGTCAACGTGATGCCGTGGTTCGCCACCTTCGCCATGCTGTTCTTCATGGCCAATGCTGGCCTGCCGGGTACCAGCGGTTTCGTCGGCGAGTTCATGGTCATCCTCTCGGCCTTCCAGCGTAATCCGTGGATCGCCCTGGGCGCGGCCACCACCCTGATCATCGGCGCCGCCTACACCCTGTGGCTGTACAAGCGCATCTTCTTCGGCGAAGTGGCCAACAGCCATGTGGCCGAACTGAAGGACATCAACGGCCGCGAATGGCTGGTGCTGGGCGTGTTCGCCATCGGCGTGCTGGCCCTGGGCATCTACCCCAAGCCGCTGACCGACCTGATGGAGCCCTCGATCGCGAAGCTGGCGATGCAGATCGCATCCAGCAAGCTGCTGTAATTCCAGGATTTGATGATGACCACCTCGCCGCTGCTGCCATTGACCGCCGCTGACCTGCCACCGCTCGCTCCCGAGCTGGTGCTGATCGGCAGCGCCTTCGCCCTGATGATCCTCGACCTGTTCGTCAGCAACCGGAACAAGATCGTCACCCACCTGTTCGCGCTCGCTGCGCTGGCCGTGGTGCTGTTCATGCTGGCCACCGGCGTGGGCGGGCAGGGGGAGGTCTTCCATGGCATGTTCGTGCGCGATACCGCCGCGGACGTGATGAAGACCGGGATCGTGCTGCTCAGCGGCCTGACCCTGATCTACGGCTGGCGCTACCTGCGTGACCGCAACCTGTTCCAGGGCGAGATCCCGGTGCTGATCCTGTTCGGTACCGCCGGCATGATGATCCTGGTCTCGGCCGGCAGCCTGCTGATGGTCTACCTGGGCCTGGAGCTGCTGGCGCTGTGCTCCTACGCCCTGGTCGCCAGCAACCGTGAAAACGGCCTGGCCTCGGAAGCGGCGATGAAGTACATCGTGCTGGGCTCGCTGGCCTCGGGCCTGCTGCTGTACGGCATGTCGCTGATCTACGGCGCCACCGGCAGCCTGCACCTGGACGTCATCCGCGATGCCATCCCGCACTCGGAAGAGCGCGTGCTGCTGATCACCGGTGCGGTGTTCATGATCGCCGGCGTCGCCTTCAAGCTGGGCGCCGCGCCGTTCCACATGTGGCTGCCGGACGTCTACCAGGGTGCCCCGGCACCGATCGCGCTGTTCATCAGCTCGGCGCCGAAGCTGGCGGCCTTCGGCATGGCCTACCGCCTGCTGGAAATGGGCGTGGGGCCGCTGTCGACCGAGCTGCAGCTGCTCATTGCCGGCCTGGCCGCAGTCTCGCTGGTCATCGGCAACCTGATGGCCATCGCGCAGAGCAACCTCAAGCGAATGCTGGCGTTCTCCACCGTCTCGCACATCGGCTTCCTGCTGATGGGCATCGCCGGTGGCGGCGCGCAGGGCTATGCCGCCGCGCTGTTCTACGCACTGGCCTACGCCATCATGTCGACCGCTGCCTTCGGTGCGATCATCGCCCTGTCGCGCGCCGGTTTCGAAGCCGAGAACATCGAGGACTTCAAGGGGCTCAACGCCCGCAATCCGTGGATGGCCGGCCTGGTGCTGTGCATCATGGCGTCGCTGGCCGGCATCCCGCCGTTCCTGGGGTTCTGGACCAAGCTGGCGGTGCTGGGCGCGGCCGTCAACGGCGGCCTGCTGTGGCTGGCCATCCTTGGCGTGCTGTGCGCCGTGGTGGGCTGCTTCTACTACCTGCGCGTCATCAAGGTCATGTACTTCGATGAGCCGGTGGGCGAGGCCATGCCGCGCAGCAACGACCGCGTGCTGGGCCTGGTGCTGGGCGTGAACGCGCTGGCACTGCTGGCGCTGGGCCTTGCCTGGAACCCGATCATGGTCTGGTGCCAGCAGGCATTTGCGCATCTTGCATAAAAATTGACACAAAGCTGCGCGATTCGTGTAATATGCGCAGCCTGAGTTGTCACTGCAGCGGTTCAGCCAGAACATCGTTGCGGTAGCCGTCCTCGAAAGAGCGCGGCAGCAGTTCAAACACTTCCGGTGCGGGGTGGAGCAGTCTGGCAGCTCGTCGGGCTCATAACCCGAAGGTCGCAGGTTCAAATCCTGCCCCCGCTACCAACGTCGGATCGGCGCCAACCGATTTGATGAATGAGGGAAAGCTTGCATGTTTCGAAGCAATCGCTCATAATTCCGCTCCTGATGCGGGGTGGAGCAGTCTGGCAGCTCGTCGGGCTCATAACCCGAAGGTCGCAGGTTCAAATCCTGCCCCCGCTACCAAGTAAAGAGATCGCCTTCGAAGTCCTCCTTCGAAGGCGTTTTTCTTTGGGCTGGCCCGTTTC
>NZ_JAOBZT010000082.1:0-16719 GCF_029839005.1 Stenotrophomonas sp. GD03958
TTGCTCGACTGTTACCGCCAAAAGTCGAGCATGGCTCGACGCTACAAACTAGAAATCGAACAACTCAGACAGGAAGTTGTCCTTCTTCTTTTTCTTGTAGCCGTGCCCCCGGTTGTCCTCGTAGCGCTGGCCGAGGTGGCGGGTATCACGGTGCATCACCGGTGGCGGCGCGGACGCCGGCTGAGCCTGCACGGGCGCTGGCGGAGGTACCGCAGCACCGGCGCCCGCACGTTCGATGATCTTGTCCAGCTCGCCACGATCCAGCCACACACCTCGGCAGCCAGGACAATAGTCGATTTCGATGCCATGGCGTTCGGCCATCTGCAGGGTCTGGGTCTTGCACACGGGGCACAGCATCGGCATTGCTCCTGTCGGTCTGGCAATGACTCTACCTGCCCTGTGATGACTGTGCGGCAACCCATGACCGATGGCACGGGGACTTCCGACGCGTGCCCGTGCCACGGCAGTCGCACACACTGGGCCCCCTGTTCCGCAAGGAGTGCGTACATGACCAGGTTGTCCCGCCTACCCAACGCCGTGCGCATGGGGCTGGTACTGCTGGGCGTTGGCCTCGGCCTGAACCTGCGCGATATCGCCGCGGCCATAGGCACACCGATTCCCGCACTGCCCATCCCCTATGGCGGCAGCCTGGTGGACAACGCGCTGGCGGCGCTGGTAGCACTGCTGCTGGCCGCGCTGCTGCGCCCCCGTGGAACAAGCCTGCTGGCCAGCCTCGGGCTGCGCGGGAATGGCTGGGGCGGCCCGATGTGGGTGCTGCTGGCCACCCTGCCGTGCTGGCTGGGCCTGGCACTGCTCGGCACACCAAACAAGGCACTGACCGCATCGGACGCCACGATGCTCGCAGTGCTGTTCCCGCTGGTCGAGGAAGTGCTGTTCCGGGGCCTCGGCTTCGTGCTGCTGGTGAAGCTCATGCGCGGGCCATGGCCCCAGCTCGCGCTGCCGCAGGCGCTGCTGTTCGGCTGGGTGCACTGGCTGGGGTTTCGGCGGGTTCGACGGCGGCGGCATCGCGCTGTTCGTCGGCGCAGTGATCGCCCTGGGCGGCTTCATCTTCGCCTGGCTCGACCACCTTGACGGCAACACGCTCTGGTGCGGCCTGGTCCTGCATGTTTCGATGAACCTGGCCTGGAATGTGTTCAGCCTCGATGACGCCCTCGCATTGGGCTGGCAGGCCACCAGCCTGCGCATCGGCACCGCCCTGCTCGCGGTCGCGGTGCTGGCCTGGCACGTGCATCGCCGGCGCCAGACGCGGTTGTAACGCCCACTTAGCTTGCCGTGCACGCCGGGATCACTACGGGCTTGCGCATACTTGCGCGCCTTTTCACCGTTGCTGTCCGGAGTTGTCGCGTCATGTTGCTGTCCAAGCGCCACGTCGAACCCCGCGTCCTGCTGATCGAGGACGCGGAGGAAACCCGCGAACTGAGCCGGCTGGCGCTGGAAAGCCAGGCCTGCCACGTGGCGGGCGTGAGCTCTGCCGAAGCGGCATTGGGCCTGCTGGCCGCCGGCGAGCGTTTCGATCTGCTGTTCACCGACGTCAATCTGGGTGCGATCAGTGGCATTGAAGCCGCCAACCGGGTCCGCAGCCTGTATCCCCAGCTGCCGATCCTGGTGACGTCGGGCATGGACCAGCACCACGTGCTGCCGCAGCTGCGCGACGGCATCCATTTCCTGCCCAAGCCCTACAACATGAGCGAGCTGCTCGACGCCATCCGGCTGTGCTTCCGGCACGCCGATGTGGGCGTATTGACCGGGCCGGATGCACAGGCGGCCTGAGGCATTCATCCACGCATGGCGTGGATCTACTGCAATGGCCCTGTAGATCCACGCCATGCGTGGATGGCGCCCATCATCAACCGCTGCTGTACGGCCCGCTACCCGGGAACACCTTCAGCAGTGCGCGGGTGATCATGTCCGGGTAGACCGTGAAGTGATCCTCGTCATCGATCACCATGTTCTCCACCTTCAACGATCGCCCGCTGCTGCGCAGCTGCTCGGCGAATTCTGCGTTGTGGCGCAGCATGTCGTTGCGGGTGAAATAGCGCGGCTCCGGCTTGACCGTCTCGAAGCTGCCCACCGACAGCACCACCGTGGTGGGCTGCGCCGGCGCCTTGGCTTCGGCCTGCATGCGCGGCACCCGATGGTCGTCGAACCACAGCGATGGGCTGGACAGGATGTAGGTGCGGAACATGTCCGGGCGCGTGGTCAGCACATAGGCGCCGAACAGGCCACCATAGGAATGCCCCGCATAGGCACGCCGCGCCGGATCGGTGCGGTAGCGCGCGTCGATCATCGGCAGCACCTGCCCAGCGAGGAAATCGCGGTAGTGCGCCGCGCCGCCGTAGCTGACGTCATCGCTGTAATCACGCGGATCGGTACGCACCGGGTCGCTGGGCGTGTAATCGCGCGAGCGGCTCTGCTTGGAGGTCAGGCCTTCCTGCGGCGGCAGCCCGACCAGGATGAAATCCTCGATGTTGACGCCCTTCTGCCCGACCATGTTGCGCACGCTGCGCACCAGCGGGAAGCCGTACAGCGCATCGGTCACGTACAGCACCGGGTAGTGCTTTTCCGGATGCGCCGCATAGTCGGCCGGCAGCGCCACCCAGACCGGATAATCGCGGCCGATCGGATCGTGCACGCGCAGCGCTTCGGTATCCGGCAGCACCACACCCGACACAGCGGCGGCCGGGCTCTCCTTCGCTTCACTCTGCGCTGCCGGCGGCGCCACCGACATCGCACAGCCACTCACGGCCAGGCAGGCCGCCACACTCCATCCACGCACACGCTGCATCCACACGCTCCCATTGCGGGCGGCGCACCGGATGGCGCCGCTGCCGCATCCTTGCATGGTGCGCAATCCACTGCCAGTGCGGTCAGGGCGAGGCCGGCGGCGCCGGGAACAGTGTGCGCAGCGCCTGCAATGCGGCCGGATGATAGATCGTAGCGTGGGTTTCTTCCGGCAACGGCAGGTACTTCACCAGCGGCGACGGCGAAGCCTGCTGCAGCAACTCGGCCAGTCGTGCAGTGGATGCGGCCAGCTCCGGCTGCCCACTGCTGGCCAGGAATACGCGCGGCTGCGCACGCGTCACCGCCGGCAGCTGTTTGGCTGCGCCGGCCAGCATTGCGCCACGGTTCCACCACAGGCTGGGGTCCAGCGCGATGTAGCTGTTGAACAACGTTGGCTCCTGCAGCAGCGTCTCGACCACGAACAGGCCGGCCAGCGATTCACCGATCAGCGCGCGCTCGTCGGTGGTCGGGTAGCGCTGGCGCACCTGCGGCATCAGCTCTTCGCGCAGGAACGCGCGGTAGGCCGCCGAACCACCAATGCGCGGCGCGATCTTCCGGTCCTGCGGGTCGTTGCTGGGGCCGGTCATGTCGCGGCGGCGCTCGGTGTTCTCGATGCCAACCAGCAGGAACGGACGCATGCTGCCGTTGCCGCTCAGCACCTGCACCAGCCCGGCCACATGCAGGAAGTCCTCGCCGATGCCGCCATCGGCCATGTACAGCACCGGCAACGGTGCCTTCGGGTCCAGGCCCCACGGCTGTGGACGGTAGACATTGATGCGGCGGGTTTCGCCCAGCGCCTTCGATTCGATGGTGAAGGTCTCGCCGATGACCAGAGGGGTCGCGGCAGCTGATTGTGCGGGCGGCGCCGGTTCGGCAGCCATCAGCGGCACGGCGGAGACGACGGACAACAAGAGCGACAGCACGATCAAGCGCATGGGGCGGTCCATACTGGGAAAGCGCTGAGCATAGAGCGCCGGAGGCACTGTCGTTCGCGGCACTTTGCCGATCTACCGGAACTGGAGCACCATGGAGTCGGTGATGGTCATGCAACGCGCACCATGGCTCACGGACTGGTCACCGCCACGCTCATATCCACAAGGAGGTTCCCATGTTCAGTGTATTGATCGCCGCCACCCTTGCCGCCGCCTCACCTCAGGCCAGCAGCACTCCGCCAGCATCCGCAGCATATGCGGACTGCCTGCTCGCCCACCTCCAACCGGGATTGTCCGACCAGGCGATCCCGCTGCTGCAGCAGGCCTGCGTCGCGAAGCATCCGGAGAGCTACGTCGCATATTCAGAACTGGAACGCCGGATCAGCGCGCAGCGCCGGGCTGACTTTGACGCGGCTCAAGCGGAAGCCGTGCGTTCCGCGAATGCGGCAGCGACGGCCGCACAGCAAGCTGCCGACGCGGCGACCGCAAAAGCCAAGGGAATGCGGACGAAGTAGAGGCCCTGGACCAGGCAACAAAAAAAAGGCACCGCATTGCGATGCCTTTCTGGATGACCTGGGTCATTGGATGCAGTGGTGGGCCGTGAAGGATTCGAACCTTCGACCGAAAGATTAAAAGTAACTGGGTAATTTCATTACTTTCAATGGATTACGCCGCCACTCGTTCCACTTCAATCTTTAAGGCGGGCGCTTGTAAGCCTTGAGCTACAACGGGCGCAGGAATTTTGCGGAACGGATTTCCTCCCCCTCCAGTTGCCTCAACAAGGCCTACCCCATCCCCCCGAATGACGGATCCTGGTCGACCTTGGCCAGCCGGTTGCCCCGGACCCTCTCCTGCCATTCCAGAGTCTTGGCGATGTCCCGACGTCCCCCCGCCGTGACCGATGACCCAATGCCGGAAGTGGCCGAGGTGGGCCACGATCGCACCGTCATCAACCTCAAGAGCGAATGGTTGAACACCTGGCTCAACCCCGACCCTGAGCATATGGATGAGCTGCAAATGGCGATGGACGATCCGCAGCGTCCCTACTACTAACACGCGCTTGAAAAGGCGGCGCAAGAACGCAATGGGCCCTGCAATGCAGGGCCATTTGCAACCTAACATCGGTGTTGACCAGCGCGCCTACTACCCACCGCACGGAAGAGTCCTTTCAGCGCGCTGCAACAAGTGCCTCAGCTTTACGAGAGGGCGACATCCGCCCTTTATATGCTCTTTCTTTCGGGCGGCTCAGATATCCCAATTCGCGACGGGGTGCCAGCCGCCCTCCACGTAGCAATGCATGTGCGGGCCGCGCTGACCGAATTCGTGGGCATAGAAGAAGCAATGAATAACGCAGGACACGCCTATAGGATTACGAGAAGCGCAAGTCCACTTCTTCATTTCATGCGGATGCTTCGCAACTATCAAATCCACATTGGTAGCCAGCCAATGGCAAGAAAGACCGTGGATATAATCTTCGGCGGCAAGGATGCCGTCATCGAAGTCGCCACTATCGACAACCTGCACGCCGACGACTTCATGCAGCTGGACACTATGAGGAAGTACAACTCATACAGCCGGAATGAAGTGGAGCGAATGATTGACTTGTTTCGCGAGCAGCAGGAGCGGCTGGGTGTGTACGAAATTCTTAGGCAAGGGACCAATCGCCTAATCTATGAAGTGCTTCAGCACATCTAAAGACGCGTATACGAACACCCCCACAGTACAGACATCAGGGTGCACAATCATTCCACTGAAGCTTGTGAGTTACGTCTCAGTGCCCGAGGGGAGACAGTGCTAGGCTCGCGCATCGAGAAGCGTGAAAGCCTCCATGATTTGTTACAAACTCTGGAGATGTCGCATGAAAAGGAAGGTTCTAGGATGCTCCGCAGCACTTCTTGTATCCACCTGTGCTTTGGCGCAGGTGCCTGACGCTGACACGCAGGAAGGCAAGGAGATGCGGATTCAAATTCACAGCTACATGAGTGAACACCCTACGGTCTCGATAGACGAAGCAATCACGCGCCTAGCGGTTCAAGGTGAGGTGATGTCGGATATTGAAGCGTTGCGTATCGAGTTCGCAGATCGTCTAACGGAACTGTCGATCAAAGACGCGCCAGATCAACACATCCTGGTGCAGCTCAAGGGGCCAGATCCAGTCGCGGATCGAACGATCAACACCGAGAACGGGACGACCCGCGTGGTGTTCGAGGTTGGTCACAAGTACACCCAGGACGAGTTTTACGCGCTCCTTGCTAAGCACAGACCTCTTCTTCACAGCGCCATACCAGGCATCACGGGGACGACTGGGTTCCCAGGCGAAGAACGGGTGCTGATTGACATAAACGGCGACAGCCGCCAAGCAGAAGAGTTGAAGGATACAATCAAGAAGCTTGAAAGAGTCACCGGTCTCAAGATTGAAGTCCGCCCCAACATGCCGAAGTCAGTCAACGCGGAGTATGTTGTTGGCGGCGCCCCCCCTCCAATCCAACAATAGCTACTGCACCTCAGGATTTAACGTTGCGATCCTCGCGCCGGACATAGCGCAGCGCGCTGGCACTCATCCCAATGATCGCCAGGGCACGGCGCTCGCTTGCCCCGCGCTGCACCCACTGCCGCACCAGCGCACGCCGCACCGGCGGGTCCGCTACCTTTCTCGCAGCGCGTCCTTGATCAGATCGTTCTCGAACAGCTGCTCGGCCAGCAACTTCTTCAGCCGGACGTTCTCGGCTTCCAGGTCCTTCAACCGCTTGGCGTCGGGCACGCTCATGCCACCGAACTTGCTGCGCCACAGTTGGTACGAGGCCTCGCTGAAGCCATGTCGACGGCACAGGTCCTTCACCGCCATGCCGGCCTCTGCCTCGCGTGGGAAGCCGATGATCTGTTCTTCGGAAAAGCGTTCTTCATGTCCAATCTCCGGCTTGTCGGGGATTGAACTCCAAATCGCCGTGCTACTCAAAACCTGAGGGACGTCGGGGGCACAAGAGCGCCGCCATGCGCGATAGATACGATCATCGCTTGCCTGTCGTGAAACCTGCATCTCTCCCGAAGTGTTCGGTAGGGTTTTCAGGAGCAAAAGAAAAAGGCGCCCCAAAGGACGCCTAAGTCGCTGATACAATTGGTGGGCCGTGAAGGATTCGAACCTTCGACCAAAAGATTAAAAGTCTTCTGCTCTACCGACTGAGCTAACGGCCCATTGCACTGCCCCAGCCTTTCGGCGGGGTGGGCATTCTACCCTACTTTGGCGGGCCGGGTGAAACCCCAGCGTGTCGAGGTTGCCGGCCAGCGGCCGGCACTACCCGATCTGGCGAACCCGCTTAAACCTTCCGGGCCTCACGCGCATCCAAGCTGTGAGTCCTGCCCGGAGCCAAGGATGCGCCTGCCCCTCTGCCTCGTTGCCGCCCTGCTGCTGCCCTGTACGGCACTGGCCACCCCATCCCAGGTCGTCACTGACGACATCGCCCGCTTCTGGGCCACCTATGATGCGGTGCGCACCGAGCCTGATGCCGAACGCCGGGTGGCGCTGGTCCAGCAACGCTACATCGATCCGGGCAGCCCCGGCCTGCATGCGCTGATGCAGGTGCGCAACTACACCGCCCGCGAATACGCCGAGGCCATGCAGGCCTGGCCTCGCTTCTGGACCTCAGTACGACCGCTCACCGCCAACGCGCAGCAGGCCAGTGCCACGCTGGAGCGCGATCTTGTCGCCTTCCGTGCGCTCTACCCTGCCCTGCGCCCGGCCACCATCACCTATGCGGTGGGCGTGCTGCGCACCGGTGGCACCACGCTGGATGACAAGGTACTGATCGGCGCGGAGATGGCGCTGGGCGATGAGCGCGTGGACGTGAGCGAGCTGCCGGCGAAGATGCGCGACCGCCTGCGGATCTTCTACGACAGCCGGCCGGGTGCGAACAACGCGCAGAACAACCTGCACGAATACGTGCACACCCAGCAGCGCGAGACCACCGGCAGCCTGGCCCAGTACGCGGTACGCGAAGGCGTGGCCGAATACGTGGCAGAGCGCATCAGCGGGCGCCGCCCGGCGTTGCCGCTGTACACCTATGGGCCAGCGCACGAAGCGGAAATCCGCGCGCGCTTCCGCACGGAGATGCACGGGGACAACCTGCACAATTGGCTGTACAACAGCGCGCGCAATCCATTCGGGGTGAGTGACCTGGGCTACTACGCCGGCTACCGCATTGCGCAGGAGTACATGCGCCGGCAGACCGACGAGAGGACTGCTGTCGCGCGGATGATCGAGTTGGACTATGCCGATCCGGCTGCGGTGCGGGCCTTCATCGAGGCATCGGGATGGTTGCAGCCCCGGTAGATCAGGGAGTGCGGACAAGCGCTTGGCACCCACCGAGGGAGTGATTGCCCCACCGGTGAAGCCGGCCAGCGGCCGGCTCTACCGGAAGCGGTCAGGCGTACAGCGTCGGGTCGGCGACGCCGGCCTCGGCGAAACCCTGCGCGCGCAGGCGGCACGCGTCGCAGTGGCCGCAGGCGGCGCCGTTGGCGTCGGCGTTGTAGCAGGACACGGTCAGGCCGAAGTCCACGCCCAGGCGCACGCCTTCGCTGACGATCTGGCCCTTGCTGAGGAACTGAAGCGGTGCGTGCACCTTGATGCCCGCGCCCTCCACACCCGACTTGGTGGCGAGGTTGGCCAGCGCCTGGAACGCGGCCACGAACTCGGGGCGGCAGTCCGGGTAGCCGGAGTAGTCGACGGCGTTGACGCCGCAGAAGATGTCGTTGGCGCCGAGCACTTCGGCCCAGCCCAGGGCCAGCGACAGCATGATGGTATTGCGCGCCGGCACGTAGGTGATCGGAATGCCGGCACCGCCGGCCTCGGGCACGTCGATGTCATCGGTGAGTGCCGAGCCACCGATGCTGCGCAGGTCCACGTCCACGGTCTTGTGCGCGACCACGCCCTGGGCCTTGGCCACGCGGGCGGCGGCGTCCAGTTCGGAGGTGTGGCGCTGGCCGTAGCGCACGCTCAGGGCGTGCACGGCGAAGCCCTGTTCCTGGGCCATGGCGATGACGGCGGCTGAATCCATGCCGCCGGAGAGAAGCACGACTGCCTTCTTCATGGAAAATCTTCCGGTTGGGAGGGGAAAGCCAGCACGCTGTCCCGCGCCGGAGCTACATCAGGGAACGCTGCGCCGGCTCATCGGCCCGGCTCGTCGTTCCACAGGATTTTATGCAACTGCATCTGGAAGCGCACCGGCAGCCGGTCTTCGACGATCCAGTCGGCCAACTGCCGCGCGCTGATCTCGCCCTTGCTCGGCGAGAAGAACACGGTGCAACGCTTCACCAGGCCGTGCTCGGCGACCATGGCCTTGGCCCAGTCGTAGTCCTCGCGGTTGCAGATGACGAACTTGATCTGGTCGCGGACGGTCAGCAGCGGCAGGTTTTCCAGGCGATTGCGGACGGCTTCGGCCGAGCCCGGCGTCTTGATGTCGACCACGCGCGACACGCGCGGGTCCACTGCACTGACATCCAGCGCGCCGGAGGTTTCCAGCGAGACATCCATGCCCGCATCGCACAGCTTCTGCAGCAGCACCAGGCAGCGCTTCTGCGCCAGCGGCTCGCCGCCGGTCACGCAGACGTGGCGGACGCCTTGGGCCAGCACCTCGGCCACGATGTCGTCGATGTCCCACCAGGTGCCGCCGTGGAAGGCATAGGCGGTGTCGCAGTACTGGCAGCGCAGCGGGCAGCCGGTCAGGCGCACGAACACGGTCGGCCAGCCGGCGGTATCGGCCTCGCCTTGCAGCGAGGTAAAGATCTCGGTGATCTTCAGGCGCGGCAGCGGCGACTGCACGATGTCGCTGGGGGTGGCGACGGCGTTTGACGGGGTAACGGCGGTCATGGCGGGTACTTCTTGGTGGGGCACGTGGCGGGTTGGCTACCGTGGCCGGTAACGAAAGCAGCCGAGCGTGGGCTCGGCTCTACAACAACAACCGGGCGGGCATGGCCCAGCCGGTAACGAAAGCAGCCGGGCGTGGGCTCGGCTCTACAACAGCAACCAAACGGGCATATCCCTGCCAGTGACGCGAGCCGTCGGGCATGGCCCGGCGCTACCGGATCCGGGCGGGTTTGCCGGTCCGGAAACGAAAGCAGCCGAGCATGGGCTCGGCTCTACAGGGCACCCATTGTACGCCCGGTCAGCGGATCAGCGGATCTGCTTGCCCAGGCGGATGGACTGCAGACGGTCCTGCGCGGTGCGCGCGGCGTCCGAGCCGGGGTACTGCGCCACGACGGTCTCCAGCGTCTGCTGGGCCTGGTCTACCTTGCCCTCGCCGTACTGCGAGAGGCCGATCTTGAGCAGGCCGCCCGCGGCTTTGTCGTGGGT
This sequence comes from Stenotrophomonas sp. GD03958, assembly GCF_029839005.1. Taxonomy (NCBI): domain Bacteria; kingdom Pseudomonadati; phylum Pseudomonadota; class Gammaproteobacteria; order Lysobacterales; family Lysobacteraceae; genus Stenotrophomonas; species Stenotrophomonas sp. GD03958. The sequence goes on from NZ_JAOBZT010000082.1 coordinate 10,081, forward strand.
CGGATAGCGCGAGAGCAGTTCACGGAACTGGGTCTCGGCCATCGGGAAATTGCGGGTGGCGTAGTAGCTCTCGCCCAGCCAGTACAGCGCGTTCGGCGCGTAGACGCCATTTGGGTACAACTCCAGGAAGCTCAGGAACAGCTGCGCCGAATCGTCGTACCTGCCGGCCTTCAAGGCATCGAAGGCAACGTTGTAGGAGGTGCGCTCGTCACCGGTGGCGGCGAGGCTGCCGGCATCACCATGGACGGAAGGCGGCCGCTCGGAAGTAGCCGCCGCTGCGGGTTTTGCCGGGGCCGGTGCGGCCTTGGGCGCGCTCGCCGGAACGGGCGGCAGGGCCGGGGCGGCGTTGCCCCCTTCCAACCGGTTCAGGCGGCTGTCCAGATCCAGGTACTGGTCCTGGGCGGACTGCTTGAGCTGGGCGTTGTCGTGCTGCAACTGCTCGATCGAAGCCTGCAGGCTGGTGACCTGCTGCCGCAGCTGATTGATCTGGTTCAACAGGTCCTGGTTGGCACTGTTGTTGTACATCTGCTGCTCGAGCGCGCCGACACGGTCAGCCAGGCTCTGTCGCTGTGCGTGCGCCGGTGCGGCAGCCACGAGGGCTGCCGCAACGACCAGCATCAGTTTGATGCCAATGCGCATGGATTACTGCGCGGTGTAGACGATTTCGACGCGACGGTTCTGCGACCAGCAGGACTCGTTCGACTCGGTGCAGACCGGACGCTCTTCACCGTAGGACACGACGGTCAGCTGCGAAGCCGAACCACCGTTGGCCTGCAGGGCCGAGCTGACGCCGTTGCCACGACGCTCACCCAGGGCCTGGTTGTACGCGCGCGAACCGCGCTCGTCGGTGTGGCCCTGCAGGGTGATGCGCGAGGACGGACGGTCACGCAGGTACTTGGCGTGGCACGCCATGATGGCCTGGAATTCCGGCTTCACGTCTTCCTTGTCCAGGTCGAAGTAGACCACGCGCTGGCGCAGGCAAGCGTCGGTGTCCAGGTCGCCCGGGCCGTACAGGCCGGAGGTCGACGGACCGGTCGGGGTGGTGGTCGAGGTGCCGGTGTCGACCGGGGCTGCCGGCTCTTCCTTCACCTTCTTCGAGCAACCGGCCAGGACGGCCACAGACAGCAGGGAAACAAGCAGAACGCGGGTGGACTTGTTCATGGCGATACCTTTGTGGCTCCTAAGCCGATGAGGGGTTCAAGACAACGAAAATATTAACACTCTTTTAGCGCTGGGTACGGTATGGGGACCATGCCGGTTCGCGCACATCACCGTCAGCCAGGACCAGGCGCTGGCGAACCCGCGCATCGGCCGAAACGGCATACAACACACCACGGCCACCTTCGCGGGCGGCGTACAGCACCATGCTTGCGTTGGGCGCAAAGCTCGGCGATTCATCCAGCGAACCCGGGGACAGCGTGCTCCAGCGGGGCGAGCCCAGCGAGCTGTCCATCATCGCGATCTTGTAGCTGTTGCCAGAACCCTGGGCGACGACGATCTTCTTGCCGTCGTAGGACACCGACGGCTTGGCATTGTAGTTGCCCTGGAAGGTCACGCGCTCGGCGCTTCCGCCACCGGCACCGACCTTGTAGACCTGCGGACGGCCGCCGCGATCGGAGGTGAAGTACACCGCGCTGCCGTCCGGTGCCCAGGTCGGCTCGGTATCGATGGCGAAGTGGTTGGTCAGCTGGGTCAGCTGCTTGCTGCCCAGGTCCATGACGTAGATTTCCGGGTTGCCCGAACGCGACAAGGTCAGGGCCAGCTTGCGGCCGTCCGGTGAGAACGCCGGGGCGCTGTTGATGCCACGGAAGCTGGTGACCAGCTCGCGCGCGCCAGTGCCGATGTTCTGGATGTAGATGGCCGAATTGCCACGCTCGAAGCTGACGTAGGCCAGCTTGCTGCCATCCGGGCTCCACGACGGCGACAGGAGCGGCTCGGCCGAACGCACGATGGTCTGCGGGTTGAAGCCGTCGGAGTCGGCCACCATCAGCGCATAGCGCATGGCGTCGCCCTTGCCGCTGGCAGTCACGTAGGCGATGCGGGTCCAGAAGGCGCCGCGGATGCCGGTGATCTTCTCGTAGATGGCGTCGGCCATCTGGTGGGCGACGTCGCGCATGGCGTTGCCGCGGGCAGTCATCGCCAGGCCCAGCAGGCGCTCGCCCTTGGGCACGTCGAACAGTTCGTATTCGACGCGGTAGGCACCGGCACCGGCGTCGAGCACGCGGCCGACCACGATGTAGTTCTGCTTCAGCGCGCGCCAGGTGGCGAACTGGATGTCGCCGCCACGCACCGGCTTTTCGACGATCTGCGCTTCCGGCAGCGTGCGGAACTGGCCCGAACGCTCCAGGTCGGCACGGACCACGCCGGCGACGTCGGTCTGCGGAGCGGCCGACGAACCCTGGTAGGGCATCGGCACGATGGTGATCGGCAGCGCGGAGGCATTGCCACCGATGATGTCGATATCCAGCCCCTTCTGCTGCGCGACGGCAGCAAAGGGCAGCAACAGGGCCGCAAACACGGCAAGCCAGCGAGGCATCTTTTTCATGGAGCGCTCAATAGGGGGAAACCGGAACGAGGGATAGCAAAGCAGGAGTGAACCGCTTCGCAATCATGAACCAAGGGTACGTGAATTCCGGGTCAGTTCCAGCCCGTCCTCTCACGCACCGTTAACGTCGTGGCTAACATCGCACCGCCTGCCCCGATCGCACCGCCCCACAGCGCGGTGCTCGACAGCAGCCCACAGCCTGCCCGGTCGCGACCGGGGCCGCCAGAGGCAAGCGCGACATCAGTAGGCGCGGGTGGCCCGAAAGCCACCTGCCCGCCTCAGCGATCCTGGGCGGTAAAGGTGAAGTTGAGCGTACGCGCGAACACCGACTCGAAGCCGCGGTACGGCAGTGGCTGCGCATTGAGCACCGCGGCCTCGATCGAACGCTTGCCGGCCTCGTCGTAGGGGCAGTTCGGGCTGACCTTGGCCTGCATCACTGTGCCACCCGGAATCTGGGTGATGGTGATCTGGCAGCGCTGGCCCAGCGGCACCGTATCCGGGCGCACCCACTGCGACAGCACCTTGGCCTGGATCGCTGCGGCGTACTTGGCTGAAAGATCGTCGCTGTTGCCACCACCACCGGCCGCCGGCTGGGAAGCGCCGCTGGAGCCGGCAGCGGCACTGCCGGCGGCATTGCGCGCAGCAGCCACCTGGCGCAGCTTCTGCTCGGCCAGCTTGGCTTCCTTCTCGGCCTGCTCACGACGGGCACGGATCTCGGCGATCTTCTTCTGCTTCTCGGCCTCGGCCTTGTCCGCGGCCTGACGCGCCTGATCGGCCTGCTTCTTCTTCTCGTCCGCTTCCTGCTGCTTGGCCAGGCGCAGCTTCTGCTCCGCTTCTTCCTGGCGCTTGCGTTCGGTCAGGTCGATCTGCTCCTGGCGGCGCTTGGCTTCCTGTTCCTGCTTGGCCTTCTCCTGCGAGATGGCCAGTGCGCTCACCGCTTCCTGGTCCTTGGTATCCGGCTGCGCGACGCGCTCCTGCGCCTGTTGCTGCTGCGGCGTGGGTGCGTCCTGCGGGCGCGGCTCGGGAATCGGCTGCGGCGGCGGAACGGTGTCTTCCGGCACCGGGATCGGCTCGGCCACCGGCGGCGGCAGGTCTTCCAGCTTTTCCGACTGGCGCAGGGCCTGGCGCGCGGCGGACGCCTCAGACGCGGACAGCGCCAGGCTGGCCTCCACCGAAGGGTCACCGGCGGCGGCATCGGTGTTGCGCTCGGGTGACCAGAACCAGGCCACGATGAAGACCAGCGCGACCAGCAGGTGCACCAGCAGTGCCAGTGCCAGGGGCAGGCCCCAGCCGGGTTCGCGCTGATGCGAAGGTGGCAGGGCGTCAGCGTGCATCGGTGGCCAGGCCTACCTTGTCTACCTTGGCGCGCTTGATCACATCCATCGCGGCGATGACCTTCTCATAGGCCACGGCGCGGTCGGCGGCGACGATCACGCGCACGCCCTTGTCCTGGGCGGCAATGCCAGCCAGGCGGCCTTCCAGTTCCTCGGCCGACACGGCGGCCGGTTCCTTGGCGTCGGGCAGCTTCAGGCTGAGCTGGCCGTCCTGGCGCACCGAGACGATCACCGGGTCCTGCTTGCTTTCCAGCGCCTTGGCGTTGGATTGCGGCAGGTCGACGTCGAAGCTCAGGGTGAGCAGCGGCGCGGTGACCATGAAGATGATCAGCAGCACCAGCATGACGTCGATGTAGGGGACGACGTTGATTTCCGATTTCAGCTTGCGGCGCTTTCGGCGGCCGATGGCAGCGGACATGGCTTGGACTCCCGGGTCAGGCGCTTACTCGTCGCCAGCGCTCTGGCGCTGCAGGATGGAGCTGAACTCTTCGGCGAAGGTCTCGAACCGCACCGACATGCGCTCCACGCGGGTGGTGAAGCGGTTGTAGGCCCACACCGCCGGGATCGCCACGAACAGGCCGATGGCGGTGGCGAACAGCGCTTCGGAGATGCCCGGCGCGACGGCGGCGATACCGGCCTGCGCACCGCTGCTGATCATGTCGTGCATGGTCACCATGATGCCGAACACGGTACCGACCAGGCCCACGTACGGCGCGGTGGAGCCGATGTTGGCCAGCAGTTCCAGGTTGCGCTCAAGCTGGTCCACTTCGCGGGTGTAGGTGGTACGCATGGCACGCTGCGCGCCTTCCAGCTGCGCACGGCCGTCCAGGCGGCGCTTGTCGCGCAGGCGGGTGTACTCGCGGAAACCGGCTTCGAAGATAGCTTCCAGGCCGGTCACGCTGCGGCTGCGGTCGGTGGCGGCGCTGTACAGCTTGCCCAGGTCGGCGCCGGACCAGAAGCGGTTCTCGAACTCGTCGGCTTCGCGGGTGGCCTGCTTGAACACGCGTGCCTTGCGGAAAATGATCACCCAGCTGACGAACGAGCCGACCAGCAGGAGCAGCACGATGATCTTCACCGGCAGGCTGGCCTTGGCCATCAGTTCGAGGTAGTTGATGCCGCCGCCGGTGGTGGCCTGGGCAAGGGTCTGTGTCGCGGCGTTGCTGACGTCGGCCGGCAGTGCCTCGGTGACCGTGGCCTGCAGGGCCAGGAGCGTTGCGATCATCCGTTGTTCCTCAGTGTTCGGATTCGGGGTGGAGGTGGGGTTGCAGCACGGCAAGGACGGCCTCGTCCATGCCACGCGGGCGGAAACTGGCCGCGTCCAGTGCGGCGATGCGGACCTGGGCCGACAGCAGCAACTCGCCGTCGCGCAGGATCTGCTGGTCGAAGACCATGCTGGCCTTCTTCAGCTGGACCAGACGGGCGCTCACCTGCAGGGTGTCATCCAGCCGTGCCGGCCTGATGAAATCCATCTGCATCGAGCGCACCGCGAAGACCATCCCATGCTCGGCGCGCATGCGCTCCTGGCCGTAGCCGAGCGCACGCATCCATTCGGTCCGGGCCCGTTCCATGAAGGCCACGTAGCGGGCGTGGTAGACCACGCCGCCTGCGTCGGTATCTTCCCAGTAAATGCGTGTCGGCCAACTGAATAGTGGCTCAACCAACATCGGGAACCTCCGCGAACAGGTCCTGCGGCGGGTTCTTCGGCTTCAGGCCCATGTGCCGGTAAGCCTTGTGGGTGGCCATGCGGCCACGCGCGGTACGCACCAGGAAGCCCTGCTGGATCAGGTAGGGCTCGACCACGTCTTCCAGCGTGCCACGCTCCTCGGACAGGGCCGCGGCCAGCGATTCGATACCGACCGGGCCGCCATCGAAGTAGTCGACCAGGGTCCTGAGCAGGCGCCGGTCGAGCTCATCAAAGCCCTCCGGGTCGACCTTCAGCATCTGCATCGCAGCCTGTGCCACGGCCTCGTCGATGTGGCCGCCGGCCTTGACCTGCGCGTAGTCGCGCACGCGGCGCAGCAGGCGGTTGGCGATACGCGGGGTGCCACGCGCGCGGCGCGCGATCTCCCCTGCCCCATCGGCGGTGCAGTCGATGGCCAGGATCGCCGCCGAACGGCGCACGATGCGGGTCAGCTCTTCGACGCTGTAGAACTCCAGCCGCTGGACGATGCCGAAGCGGTCACGCAGCGGTGCGGTCAACAGGCCGGCACGGGTGGTGGCACCGATCAGGGTGAACGGCGGCAGGTCAATCTTGATCGAGCGGGCAGCGGGGCCCTCGCCGATCATGATGTCGATCTGGAAATCTTCCATCGCCGGGTACAGCACTTCCTCCACCACCGGCGACAGGCGATGGATCTCGTCGATGAAAAGCACGTCGTGCGGCTGCAGGTTGGTCAGCAGCGCAGCCAGGTCGCCAGCCTTCTCGATCACCGGGCCGGAGGTCACGCGCAGGGCCACGCCCAGTTCGTTGGCGATGACGTGGCTGAGCGTGGTCTTGCCCAGGCCGGGCGGCCCGAAGATCAGCACGTGGTCGAGCGCGTCGCCGCGCCCCTTGGCCGCTTCGATGTAGATCTCCATCTGCTCGCGCACCGGGGCCTGGCCGAGATAGTCGGCCAGGCGCTTGGGGCGGATGCTGGCGTCGGCGGCGTCATCCTCGCGGGTGGCGCGGGCGCCAATGATGCGGTCGTCGGTCATACCGTGATTATGCGGTAAATGGTTGCATTCCGGGGCCGGAAGCACGGTAGTGCCGGCCGCTGGCCG
>NZ_JAOBZT010000083.1:0-16603 GCF_029839005.1 Stenotrophomonas sp. GD03958
GCAGCGCGCGACCCGCTGTTGCCTTTGATTTTCTTCTTCCATTCCGTGGCGGGCCGCGCAGGAAACTGTCAGGGGCCGGGCGGGCTGGGTTCGCAGGACCGTTGGCGCCATGGATGGCGCCATCGAGCCCCCAGGGACGGGTTCACGGCGTGTCCCGCGAACCCACTCCGCCCGGCCCAGCCCATGAAGCCAGCGCTTTACGCGACCAACCACCCCGCCACGAGGGGCTCCGCCGTTGGCCGGATTCCCCGCGACAATCCCGCGCACGTGCGCAATCCCCACGAACGGCGGACAATGTCCCCCTCGGCGGCCGCCACGCCGCCCCTCCCGCTTTCCGCTGCAAGGAATTCCCCATGGCCGCCCGCAAGTCCACCGCTCCCCTCATCGAAGTCACCGCCCGCCCCGGCCAGCCGCTGGGCATGGCGCCGGCCACCTTCCTGCGCGACTTCTGGCAGAAGCGCCCGCTGCTGATCCGCAACGCCTTCCCCAATTTCCAGACCCCGGTGCAGCCGGAAGACCTGGCCGGGCTGGCCTGCGAGGAAGGCGTGCTGGCGCGCCTGATCGAGCACGACAAGACCCAAGACGGCTGGCGCGTGCGTACCGGCCCGTTCCAGGAAGACGTGTTCCCCGCCCTGCCCGACCACGATTGGACCCTGCTGGTGCAGGACGTGGACAAGTGGGACCCGGACGTGCGCGCCCTGATCGAGCACTTCAGCTTCCTGCCGCGCTGGCGCATGGATGACGTGATGATCAGCTTCGCCGCCACCGGCGGCTCGGTCGGCGCCCACGTCGACCAGTACGACGTATTCCTGCTGCAGGCCCACGGCCACCGCCGCTGGCAGATCGATGCCAGCGAATCGATCAAGGGCAGGCAGCCGCCGCTGGGCTTCCGCCCGGACGTGGAGCTGAAGCTGCTGAAGGTGTTCAAGCCCACCCACGACTGGGTGCTGGCGCCGGGCGACATGCTCTACCTGCCGCCGAACGTGCCGCACCACGGCGTCGCCGAAGACCCCTGCCTGACCTTCTCGTTCGGCATGCGTGCGCCCTCTTCGGCCGAGCTGATCAGTGACTATCTGGACACCCTGATCGCCGATGCCGACGAGAACATCCGCTACCAGGATGCCGATCTGAAGGTACCGGCCGACCCGAACGAGATCGACACGGTGGCGATGGCGCGGGTGATCACCGCCCTCAACGCCATCCGCATGAACGACCCGGACAAGCTGGGCGACTGGTTCGGCCGCTTCATCACCACCTACCGCGCCGCCGGCGAGGTGATGGCCCACCAGGCCGCACCGGCACCAGAGGAAGTGGTCCAGGCGCTGGCCTCGGGCCTGCTGCTGCAGCGTCACCCGTGGGCACGCCTGGCCTGGCGCCGCGCCAAGCGCGGTGCCAGCCTGTACGTCAGCGGCCAGGACTTCGCGCTGCCGGTGAAGGACGCGCAGCGCCTGGCCGGCGCCGAGCAGCTCGATGCCGCCGCCTATCGCGGGCTGTCCGACAAGGGCCGCGCGGTGGTCCAGCAGCTGTTGGCCGGTGGCGTGTTCCAGCTGATCGATCCGAACGAGCTGCATGACGCTGAAGATGAGGATGACGGCGAAGACGCCGTGGTGCTCGGCGAAGTGGTTGAAGGCCGTGACCGTGTCGACGCGATCGACGCCGACGCGGTGTCCGACGATGTCCACACCGTGACCGTGCACGACGACGGCATCGAGGTCATCGTCAACTTCGAGGATCACGACGAAGACGACAGCGACGACGGTCGCGCCTGAGCCCTGCCGCCATGGTCCGGGTCCAGCAGGTCAGCCACGCCGACGCCCACGTTGCCATCCACGACGTGCGCCAACGCGTGTTCGTGCAGGAACAGGGCATCGCCGCCGAACTGGAACGCGACGCGCTGGACCCGGTCAGCGCCCATGTGCTGGCGCTGGACGCCGAAGGCCTGCCGGTCGGCACCGGCCGCCTTGCCCCCGATGGCCGCATCGGTCGCATGGCGGTGCTGGCCGACCATCGCAGCCAGGGCGTCGGTGAGGCCCTGCTGGAGGCACTGGTGGAGGCCGGGCGCCGGCTCGGCCTGGCCGAACTGCACCTGCACGCCCAGCTGCCCGCCCGCGACTTCTATGCCCGCCAGGGCTTCCTGCCCGAGGGCGAGGTGTTCGAGGAGGCCGGCATCGGCCACCAGCAGATGCGGCGGCGGCTGGGCGCGGCCAGCGCCATCGACAGCCGCGCCGAGGCCGTGGCGGCCACTACCGCCGTCATTCACCGCGCCCGTCGCCAGCTGTGGCTGCACAGCCGCCAGCTCGACCCGGGCCTGCTCGACACGCCTACGGTGCAGGCCGCGCTGCGCCGCTTCGTCACTGCCCGCCACGACAAGCAGCTGCGGGTGATCGTGCACGATGCCGCTGCGATCGCCACTGCCGGCGCCCCACTGCTGGCGCTGGCCCAGCGCCTGCCCAGCGTGGTCCGGTTCCGCGAGGTCAGCGATCCGGTCGACCGTGCGTTGGCCTCGGCCTGCCTGCTCAACGATGCGGGCGACTTCTACTTTCGTCTGATCGGCCATCGCCTCGACGGCGAGGCCGGCATCGCACTGCCTGCACGTTCGCAGCCGTTCGAGCAGCAATTGCTGCGTGTCTGGGACCGTTCGCGCGATTGCAGCGAACTGCGCGCGCTCGGCATCTGAGCCGGCGCCGCCGACCCAACCTGTCTGGAACCGGCACCCGAGGACGCGGGTTGCCTGCGGCAATGCCCCTTCGTGGCCCGTTGGGGGTACAATTTGGCTGTTTGAACGCGCCCGCGCAGGGCTATTCATCATTCCTGCCGGGTCCTTCTGAAGCCATACCCCACAAAGCGAATCAACACCCTCCATCGTGGACAATCAACTGAAGCAGTTTGCGCAATCTTCGCAACTCGCCGGCGGCAACGCCTCCTATGTCGAGGACCTGTACGAGCAGTACCTGGTCTCCCCGGATAGTGTCGATCCCAAATGGAAAACCTACTTCGATGGCTTCAAGGGCCGTGAAGCAGGTGACATTCCGCACTCGGCCGTCATCTCCCACATCGCGGACGCGGCCAAGGATGCGCTGAAAGCTGGCACCGGCAGCGGTGCGGGCGACGAGCGCGAGCGCAATGTCGGTCGTCTGATCACCGCCTACCGCTCCCGCGGCCACCTCGACGCCCGCCTGGACCCGCTGGGCCTGGCCGCACCGGTCAACACCCCGGACCTGGGCCTGCCGTTCCACAGCCTGTCCGATGCCGACCTCAACAGCGAGTTCAGCACCGGCGGCGTCGGCGGCCAGCCGCGCATGAAGCTGCGCGACCTGCTGGCACGCCTGAAGGCGACCTACACCGGCTCGATCGGTGCGGAGTTCATGCACATCTCCGAGGTCGAGCAGCGCCAGTGGATCTACAAGAAGCTGGAAGCGGCCGGTGGCAACTACCAGCTGGACGCTGACACCCAGCGCCGCACCCTGGAGCGCCTGACCGCGGCCGAAGGCCTGGAGCGCTACCTGCACACCAAGTACGTCGGCCAGAAGCGCTTCTCGCTGGAAGGCGGCGACTCGCTGATCCCGATGATGGACACCATCATCCGCAGCGCCGGCAAGGATGGCGTCAAGGACGTGGTGATCGGCATGGCCCACCGCGGCCGCCTGAACGTGCTGGTCAACACCCTGGGCAAGAACCCGCGCAAGCTGTTCGACGAGTTCGAGGGCAAGTTCGAGCACGACGAGCACGCTTCGGCCGGCGACGTGAAGTACCACATGGGCTTCTCCGCCGACGTCGCCACTGAAGGCGGCCCGGTGCACCTGGCGCTGGCGTTCAACCCGTCGCACCTGGAAATCGCCGACCCGGTCGTGGCCGGTTCCGTGCGTTCGCGCCAGGAGCGCCGCAAGGACACCGCCCGCAAGCAGGTGATGCCGATCCTGATCCACGGCGACGCGGCCTTCTCCGGCCAGGGCGTGGTCATGGAGCTGTTCCAGATGTCGCAGGCCCGCGGCTTCGCCGTCGGTGGCACCGTGCACATCGTGGTCAATAACCAGGTGGGCTTCACCACCTCCAACCCGCTGGATACGCGCTCCACGCGCTATGCCACCGACGTGGCGAAGATGATCGCCGCGCCGGTACTGCACGTGAACGGCGATGATCCGGAAGCGGTGGTGTTCGCCGCGCAGCTGGCCTTCGAGTTCCGCCAGAAGTTCGCCAAGGACGTGGTCATCGACCTGATGTGCTACCGCCGTTGGGGCCACAACGAGGCCGACGAACCGGCAATCACCCAGCCGCTGATGTACCAGGTGATCCGCAAGCACCCGACCACCCGCGAGATGTACGCCGAGCAGCTGGAGAAGGCAGGCGTGATCGCCGCCGGTGCCGGCAAGGCGATGGTCGATGCCTACCGCGAGAAGCTGGACGCCGGTGAAGTGACCACCGAACTGGCCAAGGTCGAGAAGACCCCGCCGAGCAGCCCGCTGTTCGTCGATTGGCCGAAGCTGCTGGAAGGCAAGCTGTCCGACCCGGTCTCGACCAAGGTCGAGAAGAACAAGCTGGTCGAACTGGCCAGGCTGATCAACACCATCCCGGACGAAGTGCAGCTGCACTCGCGCGTGGCCAAGGTCTACGACGACCGCCGCAAGATGGCCGCCGGCGAGATTCCGGGCGACTGGGGCTTTGCCGAGAACCTGGCCTACGCCACCCTGCTCGACGAAGGCCATGCACTGCGCCTGGTCGGCCAGGACGTCGGCCGCGGTACGTTCACGCACCGCCACGCGATCCTGCACGACCAGAAGACCGACAACTACTACATGCCGCTGCGGCAGCTGGTGGATTCGCCGGAGAAGGCCACCGTCATCGACTCGCTGCTGAGCGAAGAAGCGGTGATGGCATACGAATACGGCTTCTCCACCACCGATCCGAACACGCTGTGCATCTGGGAAGGCCAGTTCGGCGACTTCGCCAACGGCGCCCAGGTGGTGATCGACCAGTTCATCGCCGCCGGTGAAGCCAAGTGGGGCCGCATTTCCGGCCTGACCCTGCTGCTGCCGCACGGCTATGAAGGGCAAGGCCCGGAGCACAGCTCGGCGCGCCTGGAGCGCTTCCTGCAGCTGTGCGCGCTGGAGAACATGCTGGTGGTCGTGCCGTCGACTCCGGCCCAGGCCTTCCACATGCTGCGTCGCCAGCTGCACATGACCACCCGCAAGCCGCTGGTGGTGATGTCGCCGAAGTCGCTGCTGCGCCACAAGCTGGCGGTGTCGACCCTCGACGAGCTGGCCAACGGCGAGTTCCAGCACCTGATCGGCGACGCCAATGCCGACGGCAAGAAGGTCAAGCGCGTGGTGCTGTGCTCGGGCAAGGTCTACTACGACCTGCTGGAGGACCAGACCAAGCGTGGCCAGGACGACGTGGCGATCATCCGCGTGGAGCAGCTGTATCCGTTCCCGCGTGCGCTGCTGGCTGCCGAGCTGAAGAAGTACGGCAAGGCCACCGACGTGGTGTGGACGCAGGAAGAACCGCAGAATCAGGGCGCGTGGTACCAGATCCGCCACCACCTGCAGTTCTGCCTGGCCGATGGCCAGAACCTGCACTACGCCGGTCGCGCACGTTCGGCCTCGCCGGCTGCCGGTCACATGGCTGACCATGTCCGCGAGCAGCAGCAGCTGATCGCCGACGCACTGGTCAACCCGTTCAACGACCAGGTCGCTGAATAACTCCCCCCCTATTTAGAAGACAAACCAGGAAGCTCCCGCAATGGCCACCGAAGTCAAAGCCCCGGTACTGCCCGAATCCGTCGCCGACGGCACCATCGCCACCTGGCACAAGAAGGTGGGCGACGCCGTCAAGCGCGACGAAAACCTGCTTGACCTGGAAACCGACAAGGTTGTCCTGGAAGTGCCGTCGCCGGTTGACGGCGTGCTGAAGGAAATCAAGTTCAAGGAAGGCGATACCGTGACCTCCAGCCAGGTGGTGGCGATCATCGAAGAAGGCGCCGTAGCTGCGGCTCCGGCCCCGGCCGCTGAAGAGAAGAAGGCTGAAGCCGCACCGGCCGCCGCTGCTCCGGCCGCTGCCGCTGCGCCGGCCCCGGCTGCCAAGTCGGCCGCCGACGCGCTGCCGCCGGGCGCCCGCTTCACCGCCATCACCGAAGGCGTGAACCCGGCCGACGTCGACGGCACCGGCCGTCGTGGCGCGGTGACCAAGGAAGACATCGTCAACTTCGCCCGCAACGGCGGCGCCGGCAAGGCCGGTGGCGCACGTCCGGAAGAGCGCGTGCCGATGACCCGCATCCGCAAGCGCATTGCCGAGCGCCTGATGGAGTCGAAGAACTCCACCGCCATGCTGACCACCTTCAACGAAGTCGACCTGTCCAAGGTTTCGGCCGCGCGCAAGGAACTGCAGGACGAGTTCGTCAAGGCCCACGGCATCAAGCTGGGCTTCATGAGCTTCTTCGTGAAGGCCGCTGCCAACGCGCTGCAGCGCTTCCCGCTGGTCAATGCCTCGATCGACGGCGACGACATCATCTATCACGGCTACTCGGACATCTCGATCGCCGTCTCGACCGAGAAGGGCCTGGTCACGCCGGTCCTGCGCAACGTCGAGCGCATGTCGTTCGCCGACATCGAGAAGACCATCGCCGACTACGCCAAGAAGGCACGTGACGGCAAGCTGGGCCTGGAAGAACTGCAGGGCGGCACCTTCACCGTGACCAACGGCGGCACCTTCGGTTCGCTGCTGTCGACCCCGATCATCAACCCGCCGCAGAGCGCCATCCTGGGCATGCACGCCATCAAGGAGCGTCCGATCGCCCAGAACGGCCAGGTCGTGATCGCGCCGATGATGTACCTGGCGCTGTCCTACGACCACCGCATCATCGACGGCAAGGACTCGGTGCAGTTCCTGGTGGACATCAAGAACCAGCTGGAAAACCCGGGCCGCATGCTGTTCGGCCTGTAAGAAACCTCCCGCCCCTCCGCGCCTGCGCGGAGGGGTTCTGGTAATGCATCAAGGAATAATTCAATGGCTGAACAATTCGACGTCGTCGTCATCGGTGCCGGCCCGGCCGGTTACCACGCTGCCATCCGCGCGGCCCAGCTGGGCCTGAAGACCGCCTGCATCGACGCAGCGCTGGGCAAGGACGGCAAGCCGGCCCTCGGCGGCACCTGCCTGCGCGTGGGCTGCATCCCGTCCAAGGCGCTGCTGGATTCCTCGCGCCAGTTCTGGAACATGGGCCACATCTTTGGCGACCACGGCATCAGCTTCAAGGATGCCAAGATCGACGTCGAGGCGATGATTGGCCGCAAGGACAAGATCGTCAAGCAGTTCACCGGCGGCATCGGCATGCTGTTCAAGGCCAACAAGGTCGCCGCCTATTACGGCTTCGGCCAGCTGCAGCCGGGCAACGTGGTCAAGGTGAAGCAGCACGACGGTTCGGAAGTCGAGCTGAAGGGCACCAACGTCATCATCGCGGCCGGTTCGGATTCGATCGAGCTGCCGTTCGCCAAGTTCGACGGCGAGACCATCGTCGACAACGTCGGCGGCCTAGACTTCACCGAAGTGCCGAACCGCCTGGCGGTGATCGGCGCCGGCGTGATCGGCCTGGAACTGGGCAGCGTGTGGAAGCGCCTGGGCGCTGAAGTGACCATCCTGGAAGCCATGCCGGAGTTCCTGGCCGCTGCTGACGCCGAAGTGGCCAAGACCGCTGCCAAGGAGTTCAAGAAGCAGGGCCTGGACATCAAGCTCAATGCCAAGGTTTCCAAGACCGAGATCACCGTCAAGGGCAAGAAGAAGGAAGTCATCGTCACCTACACCGACGCCGAAGGCGAAAAGACCCTGACCGTGGACAAGCTGCTGGTGGCCGTGGGCCGTCGCGCCGCCACCAAGGGCCTGCTGGCCGAAGGCACCGGCGTCAAGGTCAACGAGCGCGGCCAGATTGAAGTCGATGCGCACTGCCACACCGGCGTCGACGGCGTGTGGGCGGTCGGCGACTGCGTGCGCGGCCCGATGCTGGCGCACAAGGGCTTCGAGGAAGGCATCGCGGTGGCTGAGCTGATCGCCGGCCTGCCGGGCCACGTCAACTTCGACACCATCCCGTGGGTCATCTACACCGAGCCGGAACTGGCCTGGGTCGGCAAGACCGAAGCCCAGCTGAAGGCCGAGGGCATTCCGTACAAGGCCGGCAGCTTCCCGTTCGCCGCCAACGGCCGTGCCGTGGCGATGATCGAGCCGGCGGGCTTCGTGAAGATCCTGGCCCATGCCGAAACTGATCGCATCCTCGGCATGCACCTGGTCGGCGCCAACGTCTCCGAGCTGGTGCACGAAGGCGTGCTGACCATGGAATTCAGCGGCTCGGCCGACGACCTGGCCCGCATCTGCCACGCCCACCCGTCGCTGTCGGAAGTGATCCACGACGCGGCGATGGCGGTCAGCAAGCGCGCCATCCACAAGGCGAACTGATCGTTCGCGGTTTGTGCCGGCCGCTGGCCGGCATGGCCGGATGCAAGGAACCCCGCTTCGGCGGGGTTTTTTGTTGCTCATTTCCCTGTAGTGCCGAGCCCACGCTCGGCTGCCCTGCACAGGCCGCCGAGCATTGGGCTCGGCGCTACACCTTTCCGGCCGGCTTCTTCGGCGGATCGTCACAGATGCGGTGCTGGACCACGGTTCCACCCGCCTTCCACTCCTTCACCACCCGGCAGCGCTCCCTGGGCTTGACCGCCCCGGCCGCTGCAGCATCCGCCTCATCGGCAGCGGCGGCCTGCTGTCGTTCCAGCCATGCGGACGACGGTGACACCGGTGTGGCCGGTGCCGGCCCCGCAAGCAATGCCAGCGCGACCAGCACCACCGCCCTCATGCCGCCACCGGGCCGCCGCCGAGCAGGCGCGCGGGTAGCATGAACAGCGCGCGCAGGAACGCGAACAGCGCCGAGAACGTGATGCCGACCAAGCGGAACGGCAGGCTCAGCAACCAGACAAACGGCCACGCGATCAGGGCGAGGACCGCCAGCGGCCAGCACAGCACGAACAGCAGGCACCACACACCGAGCGCGAACAGGGTCTTCATCACGGTCTCCTTGTGGCGGCACCTTGCCGCCTGCCGACACGTTGGCGCCCTGCCCTTGCCGCATGCAAACGGTTTGCGACGAAACCGGGCTGGGGGCGATGAAACCGACCCAGCGCCGGTGCAACGCCGAGCCCATGCCCGGCTGCGCTTCGTGGCGACCGCATGGAACCCGCGCTGCACGGGGGCGCTGACAGCGGCTCCTGCCGCTGCCTTGGGCTCTACAGCGCCCGATGGCGGTTGCCGGCCAACGGCCGGCACGACCGTTACTCGAACGAGCCGACCGAATCGTGGGCCAGGTTGTCGAAGCGGGTGTATTCGCCAAAGAACTTCAGCTTGCACGAACCGGTCGGGCCACCACGGTGCTTGCCGATGATGATCTCGGCCAGGCCCTTGTCTGGCGAATTTTCCTTGTTGTAGTAATCGTCGCGGTAGATGAAGACGATCATGTCCGCGTCCTGCTCGATTGCGCCCGATTCGCGAAGGTCGGCCATCACCGGGCGCTTGTCGGTACGCGTTTCCAGCGAGCGGTTGAGCTGCGACAACGCGATCACTGGAACGTTCAGTTCCTTGGCCAGGCCCTTCAGCGAACGCGAGATTTCCGAGATTTCAGTCGCGCGGTTCTCGCTGTTGCCCGGCACGCTCATCAGCTGCAGGTAGTCGATCACCACCAGGCCCAGGTCATGCTCGCGCTTGAGGCGGCGGCACTTGGAACGCAGCACTTCAGGCGACACGCCGGGCGTGTCGTCGATGAAGATCTTGGTTTCTTTCAGCATCTTGATCGCGCTGGTGACACGGCTCCAGTCCTCGTCTTCCAGCTGGCCGGTACGCAGGCGCTGCGCGTTGATGCGGCCATTGGAGGAAATCAGGCGCATCGCCAACTGCGCGGCCGACATTTCCATCGAGAACACGGCCACGCCTTTCTTCGATTTGATCGCTGCGTACTCGGCGATGTTCAGTGCGAAGGTGGTCTTGCCCATGGCCGGGCGCGCGGCAAGGATGATCAGGTCGGTCGGCTGCAGGCCGGAGGTCATTGCGTCGAAATCGGTATAACCGGTCGGCAGGCCGGTAATGTTGCCGCCGTTCTCGAAACGACTGCGCAGCTCTTCGAAGGCATCCTTCAGTGCACCGGGCATCGCCACGAAATCGGTACGGCCGCGTGCGCCCTGTTCGGCGATGGCGAACACGCTCTTTTCTGCCGAGGCCAGCAGCTCGCTGCTGTCACGCCCTTCGGGCTGGAAGCCGTCGTTGACGATATCCGTGCCGACCTGGATCAGCTGCCGCAGCACCGCCTTGTCACGCACGATCTCGGCATAGGCCACGATGTTGGCGGCTGACGGCGTGGTACTGGCCAGCTCGACCAGGTAGGCGCCATCACCCACCAGTTCCATCTTGCCCTGCGATTCGAACCACTCGCCCAAGGTCACCGCATCGAACGGCCGCTCGCGCTCGGACAGCTCACGGATTGCGCGATAGATCATCTGGTGGTCGCGGCGGTAGAAGTCGCCTTCGGTCAGCTGGTCATTGACCCGGTCGTAGGCCTCCGGGGCCAGCATCAGGCCACCCAGCACCGCCTGCTCGGCTTCCACCGAATGCGGCGGTACCCGCAGCTGGTCGATGCGCGACTCGTCGCGTTCGCGATCGAAGCCATCACCGCGCTCTCTGCGGTTGGAACGGAAGCCGGGGCGAGCGGACATGCTGCGATGTTTCCTGCAAAAGTGGGCGAGACGAGTGTAGGCATGTGCCGCCCCCGGCGGCGATGGACAAGCCTGTGGATAAACCGTGGGAAAACGGGGGATATCCGCCGGTACCTGGCCAGACTGGCGTGGGAGCGTCGCACTGCCTGCGACGGGCGCCGTTGCGGCGCCCGAGCACGCATTATCGCAGATGGGGGTGTCGACCGCTGGCGTCAATCGCCCTTGACGTGCACCGCGATCAGCGCCAGGAACCGGTCCATATAGCCCTGCAGGAATTTCTGCGTGCCCTCGTTGTGGACCGTGCCGTCGGCATCGATCAGGCCGTCCTTGAAATGAATGAATGCCTCTGGCTGGCCGAGCACGTGCATGTCCAGGAAGGCCAGGCTGTTGCGCAGATGCTGCTGGGCCACGGCGGTGCCGATCTGGCCGATGGAGGCGCCGATCACCGCCGCCGGCTTGCCGGCAAACGCACTGTCACCATACGGGCGCGATCCGATATCGATGGCGTTCTTGAGCACGCCGGGCACCGACCGGTTGTACTCGGGTGTCACGAACAGCACCGCGTCGGCGGCGCGCACCTGGTCCTTCAGCCGGGTGCCCTGCGGCGGATAATCGGCGTCGAAATCCTGGTCGTACAACGGCAGATCGCCGATCTGCACGTACTGGAAGCGCGCGCGATCACCGGCGAGCTTCTCCAGCGCATGGGCCAGCTTGCGGTTGCAGGAATCCTTGCGCAGGCTGCCAACGAACACGGCGATGGTGGGGACGGACATCGGGACATACTCCTCACGGTGCGGGAGCACCAGCCTAGTCGCCGGGCCCTTGCAGGCCGGTGAAGATCAGCCGCCCGTCACGCCCGCACGCACCTGCCGCCAATGCGCCTGCCAGGCCTGGAACATCAGCACGTTCCACAGATGGGTATGCCACTTGCGCTGGCCGCCGAGGAACTGCTGCCACAGCGGCTGTATGGCGGCCGCCGACAGCACGCCCTCCCGCTCCAGCCGTGCCGGCTGCAACAGGTCTTCGGCCCACGGCCGCAGGTCGCCCTTCAGCCAGTCACTGACCGGTGCGCCGAAACCGCGCTTGGGACGGTGCACCATCGACTGCGGCACATAACGGCCCAGCACGCGCTTGAGCAGCACCTTGCTGGTGGTCTCACTGCGCTTGAAGCCCAGCGGCAGCGACCAGGCGAACTCGGCCACGCGTGAATCCAGCAACGGTGCGCGCGCTTCCAGGCTGACCGCCATCGAGGTCCGGTCGACCTTGCACAGCAGATCATCCGGCAGGTAGGTCAGGTAATCGGCCAGCATCATCGCGTCGGCCGGTGTGCCGGCGCCGTGCAACGGATCGGCCAGATCATAGAAGCTGCCGGCAGCCTGCGCGCCCGGCACTGCCGTTGTCGGGTCGCGCCAGCGCGAGATGCGGTTGCGGTACACGTCACCGATGCCACGCGCGCCGGACTCGGCCAACAGCGCGGCCAGGCCGCCGGTACGCGAGGCCTCGCCCTGCTGCTGGGAGCGCGCGCCCATCCAGCGCCGCAGCGGCCCAGGCACGCGCCCCAGCATCTGCCAGTTGCGCAGCGCGCGCACATAGCGGGTGTAGCCGAAGAACAGTTCGTCGCCACCATCGCCGGAAAGCGCCACGGTCACGCCCTGCCGCGCCAGCCGGGCGACCAGCGCGGTCGGTACCTGTGAGGCATCGGCGAAGGGTTCGTCAAACATCGCCGGCAACTGCGGCACCACCGCCAGTGCATCGGCGCCACTCACGTAGAGTTCGGTGTGGTCACAGCCCAGGTGCGCGGCCAGTTCCTTGGCCAGCGGCGCCTCGTCGTGGCTCGAATCGGTAAATCCGATGCTGAAACTGTGCACCGGCTGCCCGCTCTGCGCCTGCATCAGCGCCGCCACCAGCGACGAATCGGTACCCCCGGACAGGAACACGCCCACCGGCACGTCGGCCACCATGCGCAGCGCCACTGCGTCGCGCAGCAGCCCGTCCAGCTGCTCCTCGGCCTCCTCGATGCGGCCCTGGAACGGCGCAGCCAGCGCCGCCTGCATGCGTGCACGTGCATCCCAGTAGGGGCGCTGCGCCTGTTCCGGGCGATGCGCCGAAGCGCCCGCCGCCACGGCTTCGGCATCCAGGCGCAGCACGCGGCCCGGCATCAGCTTGTAGCAGCGCTGGTGGATGCTGTGCGGGGCTGGAATGTAGTCCAGCCGCAGCAGCAGGGTCAGTGCGTCACGGTCGATGTCGTTGTCGAAGGCCGGGTGCTGCCACAGCGCCTTCAGTTCGGAGCCGAACACCAGGGTGTCCCCGGCCCAGCCGTAGTACAACGGCTTCTTGCCAACGCGGTCGCGTGCCAGCCACAGGCACTGCGCCTGGCGATCCCACAGCGCGATGGCGAACATGCCGTTGCAACGCTGCAGGGTGTCTTCCATGCCCCACTGCAGGATCGCCGCGAGCAGCACTTCGGTGTCGGAATGGCCACGGAAAGCATGCCCCAGCGGCTCCAGTTCGGCACGCAGGGCGGCGAAGTTGTAGACCTCGCCGTTGTAGGCCATCACGTAGCGGCCATCGGACGAGGCCATCGGCTGGTGGCCCAGCGGCGACAGATCGAGAATGCTCAGCCGACGGTGCGCCAGCGCGATGCCTGCCCCGGCATCGACCCAGCTGCCGCCATCATCCGGCCCGCGGTGGTGCAGTGCCTCGCCCATGGCCAGGACCTGCGCCTGCAGCACCTCGGCCGACGCCACCGGCGCCGGCAACAACATTCCCGCCAATCCACACATGCATCAAGGTTCCTGCGCCAGTTCAAGGGCGGCGCCAATCACCGCATTGTCGCTTGGAAGCCCGAACATTGCTGCCCCTGCCAGCGGGGTATAGGTATCGGCGCCGCAGACCCGGCGCAGCGGCAGGTGGCCGAAACCGGCCTCGACCAGTGCGGTGACCACGCCCTCGCCCACCCCTCCACTGTGGCGGCCCTCGTCCAGCACCAGCACGCGCCGTGCGCTGGCGGCCTGGCTGGCGATGAAGCCGGCATCCAGCGGCACCAGCCAGCGCAGGTCGACCACCCGTACCTGCCAGCCCAGCTGCTGTTCGATGGCCCGCGCTGCGCGCAGCGCCATCGGCACGCCATTGCCGTAGGTGTAGACCACCAGGTCGCCAGCCTCCGGCCCGTAAACACGGCCTTCGCCCGGCACGAGTGCCTGGCCCTGGGCCGGGTAGTCGAACAGCCACTGGCCATCGCCCGGCTCATGCAGGTCCTTGCTCATGTACAGCGCGATCGGCTCCAGGAACACGGCCACGCGCCCATCCACCCGGGCCAGCGCCGCCAGCGTGCGCAGCATCATCACCGCATCGTCGCCGCGCGATGGGCAGCCGACCACCAGCCCGGGGATGTCGCGCAGGGCGGTGACCGAGTTGTCGTTGTGGAAATGGCCGCCGAAACCCTTCTGGTAGCCCAGCCCGGCCACCCGCACCAGCATCGGGTTGCGGTACTGGTCGTTGGAGAAGAACTGCAGCGAACAGGCTTCGCCACGCAGCTGGTCGATGGCGTTGTGCAGATAGGCCAGGTACTGGATTTCCGGGATCGGCAGCATGCCCATGTTGGCCAGGCCTTGCGCCATGCCCAGGATCATGGTCTCGTCCAGCAGGGTGTTGAACACCCGGCGCGGCCCGAAGCGGCGCAGCAGATCCTTGGTGACGGTGTAGACACCGCCCTTCTGCGCCACGTCCTCGCCGAACAGCAGGCTCTGCGGATACTTGGCCAGCAGCTCCTGCAGACCATGATTGATCTGGATCGCGAGATGCCGCGGCGCCTGTCGTTCCGGCAATGCCTCGGCACCGCCATAGAGTGCCTCGCGTGCTTCGGCAGCGACCTCGCGCTGCGCTTCGGCCTGCACCGCTGCAGGGGTGTACGGTGCCAGCGGCGCCATCACCTCCCGCAGCGACTGCAGCTTCGCACTGCCTTCGGCATCGGCGGCAGCGGCCATGCAGCGCGCGCGCATCGTTTCGTAGGCCACTTCGATGGCGGCCGCATCCATCCAGCCTGATTCCAGCGCGATCTGCGCCGAGCGCAGCAGCGGATCCTGCGCCTCGGCCGCGCACAGTTCCGGCAGCGCGCGCCATTCCACTTCAAAATCGGTGCCGGCATGGCCCATCAGGCGCGTGGTGCGCAGATGCAGGAAGGTCGGCCGCCGCGTGCGCCGGCAGTGTTCCACCGCCGCCTGCACCTGGGCGTGCCCGGTGGCCAGGTCGAGACCATCGGCAAAGAAATAGTCCAGCCCCGGCTGGTGGCTGAAGCGCTCGGCGATCCAGCCATCGGGGGTCTTCACCGAGATGCCCAGGCCGTTGTCCTCGCAGACGAACAGGATCGGCGCCGGTAGTTTCTGGTAGGCCGACCACATCGCGGTATTGAAGGCGGTCTGCGCGGTGGCGTGGTTGGCCGACGCATCGCCGAACGAGCACAGCACGATGCTGTCGGTGGGAATGGGCAGCGCCTGCCCCAGCCGCTTGCCACTCTCGATGGCCAGTGCGGTGCCCAGCGCTTTGGGCAGGTGCGACGCAATCGTCGAGGTCTGTGGCAGCACCCACAGCGGCTTGCTGCCCCACACCTTGTGGCGGCCACCGCTGGCCGGATCATCCGCGCTGGCGGCGAAGGACAGTGCCGCATCGCGCAGCGGGTCGATGCCCGGCACCTGCCGCGAACGCTCGGCCATGAAGGCGCCGGAACGATAGTGCAGGAAGGCAGGATCGGAGTGCCGGCAGGCCCGCGCCAGCAGCGCGTTGCCTTCATGACCGGACGAACCAATGGTGTAGAAGACCTTGTTCTGCACGCGCAGCACGCGCGCCATCAGGTCCAGCTGGCGGCTGGCCAGCTGCGAGTCGAACAGTTCATCGAAGGCGGCAGCGGTGAGCGTACTGCCGGGCAGGATCGGAGCATCTGCCGCGGGTCGCGGGCGCGGCGTCCCGCGCCACCCGCGCACCGCCTCAAGGAAATTGACGTCGCACACCTCGGCGCGGTTGAGCCCCCGCATGCGCGCGGGAATCGGATCCGGAACCACAGCGAACATCGAACACCCTCCGTGTCGTTGTTGCGTTCCGCCCGGCAATACCGGGCGCTACCCTGTGGGCATCAAGCCGCCTCGAAACGCGAGCGCACCTCGGCGGTCACCGCCGGCATCGGCAGGAAGCGCGGCTGCGCACGCACGCGCTGCAGCCAGGCGCGAACTTCCGGGAACGGCTCCAGGCTGATGCCGCCCTCGCCCGCCACATCGGTATAGGCAAACAGGGCGATATCGGCAATGCCGTATCCGCTGCCGGTGAACCACTGCGCTTCGCGCAGGTGCTGCTCCATCACCGCCAACGCGGTGGCGGCACGCTCGTGCAGGCGTGGCAGTTCGGCACGGCGTGGCGAGTCGGGCGCCGTCCAGCCCCGGATGAAGCGCGCTACCGCCACGCACGGCTCGTGCGTGTACTGCTCGAAGAACATCCAGCTCAACGCCTGCGCACGCTCCCAGCCATCGCTGGGCAGGTAGGGCGTGCCTTCGGCCAGCCAGAACAGGATCGCGTTGGACTCGGTCAGCACGCGGCCGTCGTCGCGGACGATCAGCGGCACCTTGGCATTCGGGTTGAGCGCCAGGAATTCGGGCGTGTGGGTCTGGCCATGGGCACTGTCCACTTCCACCCAGCGGTAACGGCTGCCGAGCTGCTCAAGCAGCAGCCGGACCTTGTGGCAATTGCCCGAGACCGACATGCCATGCACCGTCAGCGGGACGCGCTCTTCCACCATTGCCTGCTCCATCGGATCCGGCCGGCGGCCGGCTGCGTGCAGTCTGGCAAGTGCGCCAGGGAATGCCAAGCGCGGATGCAGCATG
>NZ_JAOBZT010000084.1:0-16583 GCF_029839005.1 Stenotrophomonas sp. GD03958
CTACCGAAGCGTGAACTCAAGCTCGCCATCGCTGACGTCGGCCACGGCCTGATAGTCGGCCTCGGCCTGGATGTCATCCAGGCGCATGCGGCTGCCGCTGGCGATCACGGCCACCGGGACGGCTTGGAAGCGCAACGGCTCACCCTCCACAAGGCGGTCGGCATCGCGACCGGGGCTGACCACCCAGACCTTGCCCTCGCCGTCAGCACTGTAGACCTGTGCCTGGCCATCGGGCTCCACGCACAGGGCGGTGTCTTCGTCGACGCCGATGCCGACGATGTCGGGGTCGCCACTGTCCTGGGCAGCGCGCGCCACGAACACGATCAGGCGACCGAGCCGGTCGCGCTTGTCGAAGTGGGTGTCGGTGACCACGCGCTGCAGGTAGGGCATCTGCAGGAAGCCGCTGTCCATGGTCACCGCGCTGCCCATCGGGTCCGCCAGGGCGCCGGCAGAGGTGATGCTGCCGCCGTCCATCGCGCCGTAGGCATAGCCACCGAGGATGGCGAGCCCCGCACTGGTACCGGCAATCGGCTTGCCAGCGCGCACATGGGCGTTCAGCGCGCGGTTGAGCGCAGTGCCCTTCCAGAAGCGGATGTAGCGCGACTGGTCACCACCGGCAATGAAGATGGCATCAGCTGCGGCAACCACGCGCAGCACGGCCGGATCGTCGGCGCCGCGGCGGCTGTCGAAGACCAGCGTCTGCACTGCGGTGGTACCGCCGATCTCGCGGTACAGGCGGTCCTGCAGCTCATCACTGCCAGAAGCGCGCAGGATCAGCACGCGTCCATTGCCAGCTTGCTTCAGCCACCAGTGGAAGGCCTCCGGCACCCATTCGCCACCGCCCATCAGCATCATGGCCGGTGCGCGCGGACCGGGCCGGGGCGCGTCGAGATCGCCGGCTTCGTAGTAGGCAAAGCCCGGGCCCTGCAGGTCCTGCGCAAGGGTGACCAACGGCACGGCCAAGACCAGCAGCGCCAGCCAGGCGAAGGGGGCAGGCAGGGTCCGATGGAGGCGTCGCATCTTGATCTCCCTGAACAAAATCGACTTGCAAGCGTTTCCACTCTTTGCCAGATAGGGACCCAGTAGTCAAGGACATGAAAAAGGCGTTAAATGCGCGCGCCCGTTCCGGAAATCTGAATGGGGGACAGGGCCCCTCCTCTGCGGGCCGGCTTCATTTCCGAGAATTTCTCATGCGTAGAAAGGCGATGGCGTGGTCGATCCAGCTGGCGTTGATGGGCGTGGCTGCTTCCGCGGCGGCCCAGGCACCGGCTTCCTCCTCGGTTCAACAACTGGATGCGGTGCAGGTCACCGGTTCGCGCATTCCGCGCGCCCAGGTGGAAGGCCCCGCCCCGATCACGGTGATCAACGCCGAACAGATCCGCTCCAGCGGCTTCACCAGCGTGCCGGACGTGCTGCGTGCAATGACCCAGAACGGCGGTGAGACCCAGAGCCAGCAGTCTTCCAGCGGCGCCGACTTCTCGCCGGGCGCCCAGCAGGTGGACCTGCGCGGCCTGGGCCCGAACCACACGCTGGTGCTGGTCAATGGCCGCCGCATCGCCGACTTCCCGATGCCGTTCAAGGGCCGCAGCAACTTCACCGATGTCTCCAACATCCCGCTGGGGATGATCGAGCGCATCGAAGTGCTGACCGGCAGCGCCTCGGCCATCTACGGCTCGGACGCGATCGCCGGCGTGGTCAACTTCATCCTGAAGAAGAAGGCCGACGGCACCACGATCGACATGCGCATGGGCACCACCAGCGAAGGCGGTGGCGAGTCGTTCGACATGAGCCTGGCCAGCGGCTTCAGCCGCGGCAACTTCAACGCCGTGTACAGTGTCGAGCTGCAGTCGCAGACTCCGCTGTGGGCCTATGAGCGCGACATCCAGGATTCGACCCAGGACGGCCCCACCGAGGGCTCGCGCATCGCCCGCCGCGCTTACCTGCGTACGGACTACAACGACGACTACCTGGATCCGGGCGCGGCCACCTGCGAAGCGCTGGCCGGGCAGAACCAGGGCAGCACCTACCGCGCCTACCGCCCGCGCTACGGTTACTACTGCGGCAGCGACAGCTCGATCGGCTACGGCACCATCCTCAGCAAGCGCCGCGGCGCCAATGGCTACGCCTCGCTGAGCTACGACTTCGACAACGGCCAGCAATGGTTCGCCGATGTGCAGCTGGGCTACCACACGATGTCGCTGATGCGCGACGTCACCAAGTGGGGCCGCATGGACGCCAATGGTGACGAGTCGGGCTACTTCAACAATGAAGCCACCGGCGAGATCGAATTCTGGCAGCGCCAGTTCTCACCTGAGGAAATGGGTGGGCTGCGCAATGCAATGGTGCGCAGCACGCAGAAGACCTTCAGCGTGACCACTGGCTTCAAGGGCAACCTGACCGGCAACTGGGATTACGAAGCGGCATTGAGCCATTCGCAGTACCAGTCGCGGATCAGCTGGGCGCAGATCATCGCAGCCAAGGCCAATGACCTGTTCCTGGGCCCGCAGCTGGGCGTGGATGACGATGGCTTCCCGATCTACAACGCGGACCCGTCGCGCCTGTACCGGCCGCTGACCCGCGCCGAGTACGATTCGATCGCCGCACGCACCTCCTATTCGCCCAAGTCGCGCACCGAGACGGCTGCATTCACGCTGACCAATTCCGCACTGTTCGGCCTGCCGGGCGGTGATGCCGGGTTCGCCGCGACCGTGGAAGTGGGCCAGCAGGCCTATGCGCTGAATCCCGATCCGCTGGCCACCCAGTACTACTACTACAGCTGGAAGGATTCGGACGGCCAGGGCTCGCGCAACCGCTGGGCGACCGCCGCCGAGCTGCGCATGCCGCTGCACGAGACGGTCAACCTGAGCGTGGCCGGCCGCTACGACCAGTACCGCTATTCCGGCCACACCATCGGCAAGGCGACCTGGAGCGGCGGTCTGGAATGGCGCCCGATCGACACGCTGCTGGTGCGCGGTTCGTATGGCACCGCGTTCCGCGCGCCGGACCTGCACTACGTGTTCGCCGGACCGGGCAACGACGAGACCACCGCCGAAGACCTGTACAGCTGCCGCGCCGATGGCGCTAGCGACTGTTCCGACTACGAGCGCAACCTGATCCGCAGCCGCACCGGCAACCGCCAGCTCGAGCCGGAAACCAGCACCTCGTGGAGTGCAGGCTTCGTCTGGTCGCCGGCGATCGGCCTGGACCTGTCCGTGGACTGGTTTGACATCGACATGCGCAAGCAGGTGCAGGACATGGACGTTCGCACGCTCCTGGCCAACGAAGCCAACTGCCGCCTGGGTACTGCCGACATCAACTCGCCGACCTGCGTGGACGCGCTCGACCGCATCACCCGCACCGGTGATGGCCGCCTATACGGCGTGCGCGTCGCTCCGATCAACGTCGCCCGCGAATCGACCTCCGGTACCGACGTCGGCCTGCGCTACCGCATGCAGACCGGCATCGGCGATTTCATCCTCAACGGCACCCACACCTGGGTGAAGAAGCACGATTTCCAGCGCTACCCCGGTGACCCGACACTGGACCAGTTCGCGGTCAACAGCGGATTCGACATCCCGCGTACCAAGACCAGCCTGAGCGTGACCTGGGAGAAGGACGCGTGGTCGGCGACGGTCTATGGCTCGCGCCTGGGCAAGCTGCCAACTTCGGACAGCTACGACCAGTCGTTCGACTGGGACAGCGGCGACAGCCCGTACGTGAAGGCGACCTACCGCTACAACGCCTCGGTGCAGTACCGCTTCGACGACCACTCGCGCCTGTCGCTGTCGGTGGTCAATGTGTTCAACAAGATGCCGCCGAAGGACACCACGTATACCGCGTACCCGTACTACGACGTGTCCTGGTTCGATAGCGTCGGCCGCACCATCAACCTGCAGTACACCCACAAGTTTGGTGGCAGCGCGTTGTAAGGCACGCCGCACTGCAGAGCGTGGACGACAAGGCCCGCCATTGGCGGGCCTTGCCATTTGCGCTCTGGTAGATGCCCACCTTGGTGGGCACTGTCTCGCCGCGCACCCACCAAGGTGGGCGGCTATCAGAGTGGGCCACCGGGGTTTTCCACACAATGCGTGGAGCGTGATGGGAACTTGATGTGGACAAGTGGGTTCGAGCGTTGCGATGCAGGCATTTCCGGGCGTGGTTATTTTTTATCCACGCCTCCCGTTGTTTTCCACACCACGCGTGGAAAGCGATGGGAACTTGGTGTGGACAAGTGGGTGCGAGCATTGCAGCGCAGGCGTTTCGAAGCGTGGTGAAAATTTATCCAGGTCGCGCGGGCGAGCCCCTTGTAGAGCCGAGCCCACGCTCGGCTCCGGCTGGCATCAGCCGAGCATGGGCTCGGCTCTACATCAGATTCGTCGGTTTTCCACACCTGGCGTGGAAAGCGATGGGAGTTTGCTGTGGACAAGTGCCGGCGAACATCACGCCGCAAGCGATTCGCAGCGTGGTGATTTTTTATCCATATTCAGAAACGCGAACGCCCCGCACGAGGCGGGGCGTCCGGGGCCGATCCGATGCCGCTGGATCAGACGTTGAAGCGGAAGTGCAGGATGTCGCCTTCCTGCACGCGGTATTCCTTGCCTTCCAGGCGCAGGCGACCGGCTTCCTTGGCGCCGGCTTCGCCCTTGTACTTGATGAAGTCGTCATACGCGATGGTTTCGGCGCGGATGAAGCCCTTCTCGAAGTCGGTGTGGATGACGGCGGCGGCCTGCGGAGCGGTAGCGCCCTTGCGCACCGTCCACGCGCGGACTTCCTTCACGCCTGCGGTGAAGTAGGTCTGCAGGCCCAGCAGGCTGTAGGCCGCGTTGATCACGCGGTTCAGGCCCGGCTCGCTCAGGCCCAGGTCGGCCAGGAAGGTATCGCGGTCTTCGTCGTCGAGCTGGGACAGCTCTTCCTCGATCGCGGCCGACACCGGCACCACCTGCGCGCCTTCTGCGGCGGCATGCGCGCGCACAGCTTCCAGGTGCGGGTTGTTCTCGAAACCGTCTTCCAGCACGTTGGCGATGTACATCACCGGCTTCAGGGTCAGCAGGAACAGGTCGCGTACCAGCGCCTTTTCTTCATCATCCAGGCCGACCGAACGACCGGCCTTGCCGTCGGACAGTGCCGCCTGCAGCTTGGCCAGCACCGGCTTGCGCGCCGCTGCGTCCTTGTCACCGCCCTTGGCTGCACGCTCGGCACGGTTCAGCGCCTT
Organism: Stenotrophomonas sp. GD03958; assembly: GCF_029839005.1. Lineage (NCBI taxonomy): Bacteria > Pseudomonadati > Pseudomonadota > Gammaproteobacteria > Lysobacterales > Lysobacteraceae > Stenotrophomonas > Stenotrophomonas sp. GD03958. The sequence continues at coordinate 5,213 of NZ_JAOBZT010000084.1, forward strand.
CTCGACGCTGTCCAGGTCGGCCAGCGCCAGCTCGGTATCGATGGTTTCGATGTCCGAGATCGGGTCGACCTTGCCGGCGACGTGCACGATGTCACCGTGCTCGAAGCAGCGCACCACGTGGGTGATGGCATCGACTTCGCGGATGTGCGCCAGGAACTTGTTGCCCAGGCCTTCACCGCTGGCGGCACCGGCGACCAGGCCGGCGATGTCGACGAACTCGACTGCGGTCGGGATGACCTTCTGCGGGTTGATGATGCCCGCCAGCTCGTTCAGGCGCGGGTCCGGCACCGGCACGATGCCGACGTTCGGCTCGATGGTGCAGAACGGGAAGTTCGCCGCGGCGATGCCCGCCTTGGTCAGCGCATTGAACAGGGTCGACTTGCCGACGTTGGGCAGGCCGACGATGCCGCATTTGATACCCATGGGTGACAGCTCTCTGGGGTGAAAGTGATTGGTGAAACAGCGCGCGCGCTGCTTGGCCAATCCATCTCGGTGTGGTCGATCAACAGCGGTGCCAACCAAGGTTGGCACCTAGCCAAAGCAGGTTATTTCGGGGTGTGCAGGCGCTTCATCGCTTCGTTGAAATCGCCCTGCACCGCCAGCGGCAGCACGTCGATCGCATCGTCGATGGCGCGCGCGATCAGCACGTCATCGTCCTTCGACGGGCGGCCGAGCACCCAACCCACCACGCGGTCCTTGTGGCCGGGGTGGCCAATGCCCACGCGCAGGCGATGGAACCTGCCATGGCCGAGCAGGCGGATGGTGTCGCGCAGGCCGTTCTGACCGCCGTGGCCACCGTCGAACTTCAGCCGTGCCGCGCCGGGCGGCAGGTCCAGTTCGTCGTGGGCCAGCAGGGTTTCCTCCGGCTCGATCTTCCAGAACCGCTGCGCGGCGGTGACCGACTTGCCGCTGAGGTTCATGAAGGTGGCGGGCTTGAGGAGCCACACCGTCTGCCCGGCGATCTCGACCTTGGCGGTCTCACCGAACAGCTTGCTGTCCACATTCCATCGTGCACCGGCTTTCTCCGCCAGGGCCTCAACGAAATGAAACCCGGCATTGTGCCGGGTCCGGGCGTGTTCCGATCCGGGGTTGCCCAGACCGACGATCAGTCGCAGTCCTGCCATGGTTCCTTCCAGTACGGTGCCTGCCCGCAGGCAGGCACCGTAGCGGTATTACTCGGCGGCAGCCGCTTCTTCGTCGGCCGCGTCGGCCTTGCCGGCCTTGGCGGTGACGATGGCGTCGTCGTGGTCCTTGCCCAGCGCCAGGGCCGGGATTTCCACGCCCTTCGGCAGCTTGATGTCGGACAGGTACACCACGTCACCGGCCTTCAGCTCGCCCAGGTCGACTTCGATCGACTCCGGCAGGTCCTTCGGCAGGCAGGTGATGGTCACTTCCTTCAGTTCGTGGGTGACCACGACGTCGGCAGCCTTGCCGGCCGGCGAGGTGTCTTCGTTGACGAAGTGCAGCGGGACCGAAGCGGTCAGGGCTTCGTTCTCGTTCACGCGCTGGAAGTCCAGGTGCATGATCAGCTGCTTGTACGGGTGGCGCTGCATGTCACGCAGCAGGACCTTCTGCACCTGGCCATCCAGGTTCAGGTCCAGGATCGAGGCATAGAACCACTCGTTCTGCTGGGCCAGCCAGATTTCGTTGTGGTCCAGGCTGATGGCGACCGGCTCGGCGTTGCCGCCGTACACGATGGCCGGGATCACACCGGCGTGACGCAGGCGGCGGCTCGCACCCTTACGCTGCAGTTCACGCTTGGTGACCTTGATTTCATGGGTCTTCGACATTTTCGACTACTCAGGTTGTTGCCGCGCCCTGCGGCGTGGCGGTTGAAGATGCTTCCGCGACCAGAAGCACCCGGGGTATGCCCCCGCCGTTGCCGGCAGGGGCGAAAACTCAGTCGACGTACAGCGAGCTGACCGACTCACCGAAGGCGATGCGGCGCATCGTTTCAGCCAGCATTTCCGCCACGCTCAGCTGGCGGATCTTGCTGCACACCCGCGCCGCGTCCTTCAGCGGGATGGTGTCGGTCACCACCAGCTCGTCGAGCTGGGAATTGGTGATGTTGTCCACCGCCGGGCCCGACAGCACCGCGTGGGTGCAGTAGGCGGCGACCTTGAGCGCACCGCGCGCCTTCAGGGCAGCAGCAGCGGCGCACAGGGTGCCGGCGGTATCGACGATGTCATCGACCATCACGCAGGTCTTGCCTTCGACGTCACCGATGATGTTCATCACGGTGGAGACGTTGGCACGCGGGCGGCGCTTGTCGATGATCGCCAGGTCGGCGTCATCCAGGCGCTTGGCCACCGCACGGGCGCGGACCACGCCGCCCACGTCCGGCGACACAACGATCAGGTTCTCGGTGCCGTAGGCGCGCCAGATGTCGGCCAGCAGCAGCGGGGACGCATACACGTTGTCCACCGGAATATCGAAGAAACCCTGGATCTGGTCGGCGTGCAGGTCGACGGTCAGCACGCGATCAGCGCCAGCGGTGCTGAACATCTTCGCCGCCAGCTTGGCGGTGATCGGCACGCGCGAGGAACGCATGCGGCGATCCTGGCGCGAGTAGCCGAAATACGGCACCACGGCGGTCACGCTGGCCACCGATGCGCGCTTGAGCGCGTCGATCAGCACCAGCAGTTCCATCAGGTTTTCCGCGCTCGGCGCGCAGGTCGGCTGGATCACGAACACGTCCTGCTTGCGGACGTTCTCTTCGATCTCCACCTGCACTTCGCCATCGGAGAAGTGCGAGACCAGCGCCTTGCCCGGGCGAACCCCCAGTTCCTTGCAGATGTTCTGCGCCAGACGTTTGTTGGCGTTGCCGGAAAAGACCAGCAGGTTCGGGGACTCTTGCATCATGATTGTCTCGGGCGGGGACGAGTGGCGGGGATCCGGAGTCGGCAAGGACCCCGATGGACCCTTGCTGCTGACAACACCGCGGTTGTTTCCACGTCCCGCGCGGGCGATGCGCTGGAAGGCGCGGACACAGCCGCTATTGGCAGGGGCGGTAGGATTCGAACCTACGAATGCCAGGATCAAAACCTGGTGCCTTGGGCCTCTTGGCGACGCCCCTGCAGTGATAAATCAGTGTTGCTCGAGTGCATCCAGCAGTGGCGAACGCGCTACGCCCGCTGCCACCCTTGCCCGCAACTCCTTCGGCAACTTCGACCGTCCCTGCTCTGCGGCAGACTGCGATGCGAACTCGACGAAACAACCACTTCCCGAACCGGTCAGCCGCGCCGTGCCGATGTCGCTCAACGCGGCGAACGCTGCCTCGACGGCAGGCTCACGGCGGCGCAGCACCGGTTCGAACGCGTTCCCGACCAGGGTCCCGGAAGCGAAGTCCTCTATTTTCGCCACTGGGCTGTCGCGCGTCAAATCCGGGTCTGCAAACAGTGCTGGCGTAGGAACATGAACGCCCGGTTCGACCACCACGTACCAGGCCGGGGCCAGGGTGATCGGCTGCAGGCGCTCACCCACGCCTTCAGCCCAGGCGTTGCGCCCGCGCACGAATACCGGCACATCTGCGCCCAGGCGCAGGCCCAGCGCCGCCAAAGCCTCTTCATCCAGACCCGCCCGCCACAGCCGGTTCAGCACCACCAGCGCCGTGGCCGCGTCGGACGACCCCCCGCCAAACCCACCCCCGGCGGGAACGTGCTTTTCGACGATGATGTCTGCACCTTGCTCGACCTTTGCCGCTTCCTGGAGCAGGCGCGCGGCACGCACCGCCAGGTCATCAGCCTCGGCCACGCCGGCCAAGCCCTCGCCCTCACGGCGCACCTGGCCGTCTTCACGCAGGCGCAGGCCAATGCGATCGCCCCAGTCCAGCAGGCGGAACACGGTCTGCAGCTCGTGGTAGCCGTCGGCGCGGCGGCCGGTGATGTGCAGGAACAGGTTCAGCTTGGCCGGGGCCGGCCACCAGGACCAGCCCGCATCATCGTGCCCGGCACTCATGGGGCGCCCTGCCCCCACTGGTCCACCAGCAGGCGCACCTTGGCGTCGCCATTGCTGGCCTCGATCCGGCGCGGCAGCGCCGGGCGTCCGGCCTCGGCCGGGTACCAGTCCAGATACTGCACCTGCCAGCCCATCTGCTGCATGCGACGCGGCCGGCCGTCAGCGTCGCGCTCGACCTTCTCCGGACCGGCAGCATCGCCGGCCACCAGGCCACGGATCCACTGCGGCAGCTGGTTGACCGGTATGTCCCAGCCGGTCGCTTCCAGCAGCAGCTGCTGGGCGTCCTCGCCGTCACGCGGCCCGCCGGCCAGTCCTTCCAGGCGGCCGGCTTCGGAATGGGTATCGCCGGCCAGCTTCCAGCTCTGCCGGGTCACCGGCGCGCTCAGCTCGACCACATAGCGGCGTCCTTCCTGCTTCCAGTCGATGCGTCCGCTGCCGCCATCCTTGCCCTTGCTGACCGCGACCCGGCCCTGGAAAGCCCAGTCCGGCTGTGCCTGCAGCGCGGCCACGCGCGCCGCCTCGGCCTGCGCCGCTTCGGCCGAAACAACCTCGACCACCGCCGGCGCCGGGGTCTTCTGCGTGCCCACGCTGGTACAGGCGGTCAGCGCCAGGGCCGCAGTTGCCAACAGCAGCGGCCGGATCAGGGAAACACTCATGGATTGAATTTCTCGCGGGCGCGCAGCAGCGCGCGGTTTTCAGGATCGAGCTTGGCCGCTTCTTCGAAGAAGCGGCGGGCCTCGTCATGCTTGCCCAGCACCCAGAGCACTTCGCCAACGTGGGAAGCGATCTCCGGGTCCTTGGCCAGGGTCCAGGCACGGCGCAGCTGCACCAGTGCTTCTTCCTTGCGGCCCAGGCGGTACAGCACCCAGCCATAGCTGTCGACAATGGCAGCGTTGTCCGGTTCGGCCACGCGGGCGCGGTCGATCAGCTCCAGCGCTTCCTGCAGGCGGCCGGTACGGTCGGCCAGGGTGTAGCCCAAGGCATTCAGGGCCGGCACGTTTTCCGGGTCGGTCACCAGGATCTTGCGCAGGTCGGCCTCGGCGCGCGGGATATCGTCGCGGCGCTCCCAGGCGAGTGCACGGGCGTACAGCAGGCCGTTGTCATCCGGGTAGGCGGCCAGGCCGCGGGCCAATGCATCCAGTTCGCCGGCACTGTCATCGCCGCGCTGGCGCAGTTCAGCCTCCAGCAGATAGGCGTCGCGACGCACATCGTCATCGACCACCGCATCGGACTGGATCGCGTGCACTTCATCCAGGGCCTGCGGCAGGCGCCCGGCCAGGGCCTGGGCATTGGCCGCGCGCAGGCGCGCTTCGCTCAGCTCATCGCCGCCGGGCACGCTGTGGTACCACTGCACCGCCTCCGGATAGCGCTTCAGGTACTCGGCGATCTTGCCCAGCAGCAGGCGCTGCGCCGGGTCCGGCTTGGCCGCCTGCCGCGACAGTTCGTTGTAGAGATTGGACAGCGCTGCCTTGTCGCCCTGCTTGGCCAGCAGCGAGGCGCGCATGCCCCAGGTCTGCACATCCTGCGGGCCGAACGCCAGCACGCGCTCGGCCGCAGCAGGCTGCCCCAGGCTGTCGTAGGCGATGGCCACCGCATTGCGCAGTTCCGGGTCCTGGCGCGTCTTAGGCTCCACGTCGTGCAGCAGCGACAGCGCCTTGTCGGTCTCGCCCGCTTGTTGCAACTGGCTGGCGCGCAGCAGTGCCACACGCGGCTCTTCCGGGAAGCGCTTGACCACCTCATCGATCATCCGCCGCGCCAGCTCGGGCTTTTCCATGCGCAGCGCGAGACGGCCAAACTCCTGCCAGGCCTCGATCTTCGGTGGAATGGCGTTGGCGTCGACCAGCTCACCCAGCACCTGCGCCGGCACCGCCGGGTCGCGCCCACCGCCGATCAGGGCGGCCAGGGCGAACTTCCAGCCGCGCTCGTCGGGGTCGGCCAGCAGCGCCTGCAGTTCAGCGCGGGCGGCCTTCACATCGCCCTGGCGCATGGCCAGCGCACCGGCGGCGCTGCGCAGGGTCAACGAGCTTGGCGCGCGCTGCTGCCACAGGGCCAGGCCCTTGGCGGCGCTGGCATCATCGTTGGCGAGCATGGAAATGCGGGTCGCACGCTCGGCCAGGCCGGCATCGCCGTCGGTCTGCTGTGCCGCCTGCAGGTACCAGCGCGCGGCCTCAGCCAGCTTGCCAGCCTGCAGCGCGAACTCACCGGCCATCACCGGTTCCAGCGCCAGTTCCTCAGTGGCCGGGGCCCTTACAGGGGCCTTGGCCGGCACCGCCGCCAGGGCCTGGCTGCAGGCCAGGGACAGCAGCAGAACACTGGGGATGCGAATCAATGCGGGCATCGTCGGCATCGGGGCCTTAAAATGTCGTCCAATGGCCAGCAGCTTATCGCAAGCAACTGAACAATGACCCTGTGGGTGCTCGGACTGAATCACCAGACCGCACCGGTGGAGCTGCGCGAGCGCGCGGCCTTCGCCGGTGAGGCGTTGCCGCGCGCGCTCGGTTCGCTGCGCGATACCCCGCAGATTGCAGAGGCGGTGCTGCTGTCCACCTGCAACCGCACCGAACTGTACGCCGTGGCCGAGTCGGCACAGGCGCTGGACCAGTGGCTGCGCAGCCAGGCCGGTGACCTGCAGGGCTATCTGTACCAGCATGCCGATGCCGAAGCTGTGCGCCACCTGTTCCGGGTTGCCACCGGGCTGGACTCGATGGTGCTGGGCGAACCGCAGATCCTCGGCCAGGTGAAGGACGCCTGGTCGACCGCGCGCGACCATGGCCTGCTCGGCCAGCGCCTGGACCGCCTGTTCCAGCAGACCTTCTCGGTGGCCAAGCGTGCGCGGACCGATACCCAGATCGGCACCAACCCGGTGTCGGTGGCCTCGGCGGCCGTGCGCCTGGCACAGAACGCGTTCGCCCGTCTGGACGATTCCACCGTGCTGCTGGTCGGTGCCGGCGAGACCATCGAACTGGCTGCACGGCACCTGAGTGAAGGCAAGGTGCGGCGGCTGCTGATCGCCAACCGCACCCTGGCCCACGCGCAGGAACTGGCCAGCCGCCATGGTGGCGTGGCCCTGCCGCTGACCGAACTGGACCGTCACCTGGGCGAGGCCGACATTGTGTTCTCGGCCACCGCTGCGCGCGAACCGGTGATCCATCGCGAGATGGTGGCCAAGGCCCTGCGCGCGCGCCGGCACAAGCCGATGCTGCTGTTCGACCTGGCCGTGCCGCGCGACATCGAAGCCGAGGTCGGCACGCTCAACGACGCCTTCCTCTACACCGTCGATGACCTGGAACGCGCGGTGGAAGACAACCGTCGTGGCCGCCGCGAGGCCGCTGCCGAGGCCGAGGCAATCATCGACCTGCAGGTATCGCGCTTCATCGAGACCCAGCAGGCCAGCGCCCACCAGGCACCACTGCGGCAGCTGCGCGCGTTCGGCGAAGCCACCCGTGCCGAGCTGCTGGAGCGCGCGCGCCAGCAGCTGGCCAACGGCAAGCCCGCCGACGAAGTGCTGGAACTGCTGGCCCACGGCCTGACCAACCGCCTGCTGCACCCGCCGACCGCCGCACTGCGCGCCGCCGCGCTGAGTGGCGATGCCGACCTGACCCGCGCCGCCGAGCGCCTGTTCCCGGCCACGCCGGGTTACCGCCACCCACCCGTGAGACCCGATGACGCCGACCCTGCGCCGTAAGCTGGAAGCGCTGGCCGAGCGCCGCGAAGAACTGGAACGCCTGCTCGCCGAACCCGATGTGGTCGCCGACAACACCCGTTTCCGCGATCTTTCGCGCGAATTCGCCCAACTTGAACCGGTTGCCACTGCACTGGCCGATGAAGCCCGTGCCAAGGCCGACCTGGCCGCCGCCGAAGGCATGCGCGCCGATCCCGATCTGCGCGAGCTGGCCGACGAGGAGATCGCCGCCGCGCAGGCGCGCCTGCAGGCGCTGGAGCAGGAGCTCGCATTGCTGCTGGTGCCACGCGACCCGCGCGACGAAGGCAACCTGTTCCTGGAAGTGCGCGCCGGCACTGGCGGCGACGAAGCCGCGATCTTCGCTGGCGACCTGTTCCGCATGTACGCCCGCTATGCCGAGCGCCAGGGCTGGAAGGTCGAGATCGAATCGGACAGCCCGGGCGAGCACGGCGGCTACAAGGAGGTGGTGGCACGCGTGGTCGGCCGGGGAGCGTTCTCGCGGCTGAAGTTCGAATCGGGCACGCACCGCGTGCAGCGCGTGCCGGCCACCGAATCGCAGGGCCGCATCCACACCTCGGCGGCCACCGTGGCAATCATTCCGGAGGCCGACGAAGTCGATGACATCGTCATCAACCCCGCCGACCTGAAGGTGGATACGTTCCGCTCGTCCGGCGCCGGTGGCCAGCACGTCAACAAGACCGAGTCGGCGATCCGCATCACCCACCTGCCGACCGGGGTAGTGGTGGAATGCCAGACCGAACGCAGCCAGCACGCCAATCGCGACAAGGCGATGAAGCGCCTGAAGGCGCAGCTGCTCGATGCCGAACGCCAGCGCCAGGACGCGGCGCAGGCCGAATCGCGGCGCCTGCAGGTCGGCAGCGGCGACCGCAGCCAGCGCATCCGCACCTACAACTTCCCGCAGGGCCGGATCACCGACCACCGCGTGGAAGGCCTGACCCTGTACGACCTGCCCAACATCCTGGCCGGCGACCTCGACCCGCTGCTGCAGCGACTCAGCCACGAACACCAGGTCGACGCCCTGGCGCAGTTGTCGGCGGACTGATCACGATGACGGCCTGGCAGCAGCGACAGCACCTGCAGCAGGCGATCGCGCGCCAGCCCGGCGACTTCGTGGCCTGGGTGATGCTGGCCGACCTGGAACTGGAAGCCGGCGACATCGCTGCCGGCGAGCAGGCCGCACGACGCGCACTGCAACTGCGCCCCAACCACCCCGAAGCGCTGGCGCGGCTGGGCCGCGTGGCCTGGATGGCCGGCGCACATGGCGATGCAGCGAAGCTGCTGGGCCAGGCTTCGGCACAGGCCCCGCAGCACCCGGGCATCGCGTTGTGGCTGGGCCATGCGCTGGAAGATGCCGGTGATGCCGAAGGGGCGGCGACGGCCTATCGCCGCGCGCATGCGCTGATGCCGGGCGAACCCTATATCGCCGCCCAGCGCCTGGCCTGGCAGCGCCGCCTGTGCGACTGGCAGGACGTGGACGCACTGGCCACACAAGTGCGTGGCGCACTGGCCAGCGGCCAAGGTGTGGTCGAACCGTTCGCGTTCCTCAGCGAGGATGCCACCGCAGCCGAACAGCTGGCCTGCGCGCGCGCGCGCGCCGCGGTGATTGCTTCGGGAGTGCGTCCCCTTCCCGCCACGAAGGTGCGCGGGCGCGGCCCCTTGCGGGTCGGCTTCCTATCCAATGGCTTTGGCGCCCATCCCACCGGGCTGCTGACCGTGGCCCTGTTCGAGCAGTTGCGTCATGACCCGGCAGTGCAACTGCATCTGTTCGCGTTGAATCGTGATGACGGCAGCCGCATCCGCCAGCGGCTGCAGGCAGCGGCACAGCTGCATGATGTGGCTGGCCTGCGACATGCCGATACCGCCGCACGCATCCGCGCACAGGGCATCGACCTGCTGTTCGACCTGCGCGGATGGGGCGGCGGCGGCACGCCGGAGGTACTGGCGATGCGCCCTGCCCCGCTGCAGTTGAACTGGCTGGCTTACCCCGGCACCTCCGGGGCGCCGTGGATGGATGCCGTGATCGGCGACAGCTTCGTTTTGCCAGTTTCACTGGAGCCGCACTACAGCGAACGGGTGCTGCGCCTGCCGCGTGCCTTCCAGCCCTCAGACAACACCCGCATGCTGGAGCCGGCTCCGTCCCGCGCCGAGTGCGGGTTGCCCGGACACGGCGTCGTGTTCTGCTGCTTCAACAACAGCTACAAGCTCAACCCGCGCAGCATGGGCCGCGCCTTCGCAGTGCTGCAGGCGGTGCCCGGCAGCGTGCTGTGGCTGCTGTCCGGCCCCGGCCATGCCGACGCCCGCCTGCGCAGCGCCGCACAGGCCGCTGGCCTGGACCCAACGCGGCTGGTGTTCATGGCCAAACTGCCGCATCCGCAGTATCTGGCCCGCTATCAGCTGGCCGACCTGTTCCTCGACACGCATCCGTACAACGCCCACACCACCGGGTCCGACGCGCTGTGGGCCGGCTGCCCGGTGCTGACCTGCCCCGGCGACACGTTCGCCGCGCGCGTGGCCGGCAGCCTCAACCACCATCTGGGGCTGGCGCGGATGAATGTCGCCGACGATGCGGCGTTCATCACCACCGCCAGCGCGCTGGGCAATGACCCGGCGGCGCTGGCCGCGTTGCGCGCTGAACTGGCACAGGCGCGCGAGCGCAGCGGGCTGTTCGACATGGGCGGGTTTGCCCGCGATCTGTCAGCGTTGGTGCAGCAACTGGCACGTGAGAACGGCTGGACGGGCGCAGCAGGGTAAGCGCGACCAGGTAGCGTCGACATCGCCTGGGCAGCCCCTGCGCTACGCTCGGGCTTCCTCCCCGCGGGTGTGACGATGGCCAAGCTCAAGCGCAAGGACTACGACGAACTGCTGCTGCCTTTGCAGCTGGAACTGACCGCCATGGCGCGCTGGGTGCAGCACAGCGGACAGCGCCTGCTGGTGCTGTTCGAAGGCCGTGATACCGCAGGTAAAGGCGGCGCGATCCAGGCCATCAGCCAGCATCTCAATCCACGCCAATGCCGGGTGGTAGCACTGCCCAAGCCTACCGACCGCGAAGCCACGCAGTGGTATTTCCAGCGCTATGCCTCGCATCTTCCCGCCGCCGGCGAGATCGTGCTGATGGACCGCAGCTGGTACAACCGCGCAGGCGTCGAGCGGGTGATGGGCTATTGCAGCGAAACCGAGTACCAGCAGTTCCTGCGCCAGGCGCCGGTGTTCGAACAGCTGCTGGTGGACGACGGCATCCTGCTGTTCAAGTACTGGCTGTGCGTGGACCAGGAGCAGCAGGAGAAGCGCTTCGCCGAGCGCCACCTCGATCCGCTGAAGGGCTGGAAGCTGTCCCCGGTGGACCTGAAATCGCGCAGCAAGTACAGCGCCTATACCGAAGCCCGCGAGGCGATGCTGCGCGCGACGCATCGCGAGGCGGCGCCGTGGACGCTGGTGGATTTCAACGACCAGCGGCTGGGCCGGCTGACGCTGGTACGCAACCTGCTGGACCGGTTGCCCGATACGCGGGTGGATGCACCGTTGCCCGAGCTGCCGAAGCTGAAGGGCAAGCTGCATCGCGAGCACTACGATGTGCTGAAGCCGATCGAGGACTTCCCGGTCGAGGAATAGGGTGGGTTGGCAGGGCCTGCGGCCCTGCACCTGCTCAAGCAACGGCAACAGCAACAGCCAGAGCGGGATTTCCGTGGAATGGCGGGGCGGTGTCGGAGTGCG